>CAMCUE010000121.1 GCA_945878705.1 Ferrithrix thermotolerans DSM 19514
GTTCGTAGAAACTCGCTGCTAAATCTTCTGCCCAACGGGCTCGAGCCATTCGCGCAACCGCGCGCTGTTCTGGCGTTAAACGTCGAGCGGGGGAAGTTCTTCGATATTCAAATCTTTGAAGCTCATCACCCGTACTCGAGGTACGAACCGGCTCTTGCGGTAAAGATCCCATACCCACGCGTCGGTCAGCGTCACCTCAAGTAGCGGTCGAACGCCTTCGGCGACGACCTTGACATCAACATTGTTGGCCAGATAAAACCGGCGATCTGTTTCGACTGCGAACTTAAACAAATTAACTACATCTGAATATTCTTGGGCTAATTGAAGCTCACGTTCGGCCTCAAATTGCTCGAGGTCGTCAGTATTCAATGTGTACGCGACGCGATTTGATCGGCACGAAACTAACTAGCAAAAACTAATTACTGATCTTCTCGAAGTTCACGAACTTTTGCAGCCTTGCCGGTTCGCTCACGAAGGTAATTAAGTTTCGCGCGACGAACATCGCCACGTTTTACAACTTCAAGTTTGGCAACTGATGGGCTGTGCATCGGGAAAGTTCGCTCAACGCCCACGCCATAGCTGAGTTTGCGGACCGTATATGTTTCGGCAATACCTGATCCGAAGATTGAAATAATGTTGCCTTGAAAAATCTGCACACGCTCTTTACCGCTTTCAACGACGCGAACATGGACTTTGACTTCATCACCAGGACCGATTTTTGGAATGTCAGTGCGTAGTGATTGTTGATCGACGATATCTGTTGTTTTCATAAGAGTCCTTCAGGATACGGCACGCAAGGGAACTCTTCCAACAGCCTCTTTTCAGGAATACCCAAGCCGCCGCGCCGTTCAATTAGATCGGGGCGAGCCCTAACAGTGCGATGAAGTGCCTGGGCTCGTCTCCAGCGTTCAATTTTGGCATGGTCACCACTTCGTAAAATCTCTGGAACCTCCCAACCGCGAAACTCCGATGGTCTTGTGAAATGGGGCTCTTCAAGCATTCGATCAGCACCGAAACTTTCGGAAACTGGCGAAACTTCATTGCCCATTACACCAGGCAATAATCGCGTCGTGGCTTCAATCACAAGGCATGCCGCAACTTCGCCACCGGCGAGTACGACATCGCCAATTGAAATTTCTGCATCAACAAGATGCTCAACAACGCGATGATCGACGCCTTCGTAGCGACCACAGAGCAAACTAAAGCCACCAGTTTTACTGAGATGATCTGCAAAATCTTGATCGAATCTTCTACCACCAGGTGAAAGCAGCAGTAGCGGACGGGGCGGTTGCGTAGCTTCTACGGCTGCGAAAATCGGCTCTGGGCGAAACAGCATTCCGGCACCGCCGCCATAAAGTGCATCGTCAACACGACGAGATTCATCGCCGTAATCACGCAGATCGTGACATCGCAAATCGATTAGTGCTTCGTCGCGAGCACGACCGAGCAAACTTTCACTGCAAAAATCGTCTACGAGTTTCGGAAAAATTGTGAAGACATCAATTCGAAATGCACTCTTTGACGCCGGCTGACTACTCACTTCTCACTCTCATCTAAATCTGTATCTGTATCTGTATCTGTATTTAAATCAAACAAACCTGCTGGTGGATTAATTGTGATGCACTCGCTAGTTCGGCTAACAACAAACACAATCGGCACTAGTGCGCCAGACTCGAGTTCGAGCAATGCATGTGCTGGGTTATCAATGACAGCAACACAACGACCGTAATTTTTGCCAGAGAGATCTTCAACTTGCACACCAATCAATTCGTGCACCCACATCACTGAGTGGTCTTCAATTGGTTCACCGTATAAATCTGACTTAGAAATTCGCTCTGCTGCATTTCGGTCATCAATGCCGGCAAAATGCATTAGCCAACTACTTGGCTGGCGTCGCGCGCTAGTGACGGTTAGCCAATTATTTTGTAGCCACAACCGTGCGCCAGCGCGAGTGCGCTCTGGGCGATCGGTGAAAAACGCGACGTAGACATCGCCTCGAACACCATGTGGTCGCGTTACGCGGCCAACCTGCAACAAACCTTCTGGTGTCTGCGCGTCAGTCGTCGAGAAAGTCGACATCGACTTCGGCATTATCGCGTGATGCCGCAGCACGCACTACTGCGCGGATGCTTTGCGCTGTTCGACCACGGCGACCTATAACACGACCGAGGTCGCCGTCAGCGACACGAACTTCAAGAATTATTTTGCCTTCGTCTTCGATCGATTCGATCTTTACGGCATCTGGAGTATCAACAATCGAGCGAACGATGTGAGTTAAAACTGACGAAGCAACCGGAGCCAATGTTGAACTTGCGTTCTGAGCGTCTGACATTATTTCGCAGGCTTCTTTGTTGCCTGAAATTCTGCCCATGTGCCAGAAATTTCGAGCAACTTACGTACACGCTCAGTTGGTAACGCACCTTTTTGTAGCCATGAGATCACGCGAGCACCATCAACCTTGAGCGCAGATGGCTCTTGTTGCGGTTGGTAAGTTCCGAGAATTTCAAGAAAGTTTGTGTCGCGTGCTGAACGAGTGTCAGCGGCAACGATTCGATAGTGAGGCCTCTTGGTTTTACCCACACGAGAGAGACGCAATTTTACTGACATGAATTTCCGATCTTTAAGCGAAATGGTTCAAACGAACCGACCACAAAGGCTACCTTGGCCCGAGCCTTGAACTCAACGCAGCCGCCAATTCGTCGGGCATTGCCAAACCTTTTGCTCCTTTGCCCGACTTGCCGCCCTTGGCGCCGTGACCGGACTTTCCGCCCATCTGTTTCATCATCTTTTTCATTTCCATGAATTGCTTGACCAGACGATTTACATCGGCCACCGTCGTTCCAGAACCCTTTGAAATTCGAGTCCGACGGGAGCCATTTATCAGATCTGGATTTGCCCGTTCTTGTGCCGTCATTGAATAAATGATCGCCTCCGTGCGCTTCATCTGGTCATCGGGAATCTGAGCATTCTTCATTTCTTTTGGGATTCCAGGCATCATGCCCATCACCCCCTGGAGTGAACCCATTTTCTTTAGTTGTTGCAGTTGGTCTAAAAAATCTTCAAGCGTGAACTCGCCCTCAAGCATTTTTGCTGCCGTCGCTTCGGCTTTATCTTTTTCAAAAACTTTTTCGGCTTGCTCAATCAGAGTAAGCATGTCGCCCATTCCTAAAATACGACTCGCCATTCGATCTGGATGAAACTGTTCGAACGCTTCAAGTTTTTCGCCAGTCGCAGCAAACGCAATCGGCTTGCCGAGAACATGCTTGACAGAAAGTGCTGCACCACCTCTGGCATCACCGTCGAGTTTTGTCAAGACAACACCGTCAATTGACAGCGTCGCATCAAAAGCCTGAGCGACTGCGACGGCATCTTGACCAGTCATGGCATCGACAACCAAAAACGTGTAGTTAGGTTTCACTGCTTTTGAAATCTCTTTGACCTGTTGCATCATTTCTGCATCAATTGCAAGACGACCAGCAGTATCTACAATCAGCACATCTCGACCCAGACTTTTGGCTTTAGCAAGACCAAGTTTCGCGGTCTTTACCGGGTCACCTGGCTCTGAAAACACCGGGATGTCTAACTGCGCACCAAGCACTCGTAACTGTTCGACTGCTGCTGGGCGTTGTAAATCGGCGCCAACAAGTAGAGGTTGTCTACCCTGCGACTTAAACCAACTCGCGAGTTTTGCCGCACTTGTTGTCTTGCCTGATCCTTGCAGACCTGCCATCAATACAACGGTCGGCGGTTGACTTGCGTACATAATTTTTAATGTCTGACCACCAAGCATTGAAACAAGTTCATCGTTGACGATTTTTATTATTTGCTGACCAGGATTAAGCGCCGTCGATGATGTTGCGCCGACGGCTTGCGAACGAATTCTCTCAATTACATCTCTGACGACAGTCACATTGACATCGGCTTCAAGCAATGCTGTTCGTACTTCGGTGAGAACTTCGGCGACATCTTGTTCGGTGAGCCTGCCACGATTGCGCAACCCTTTTAGAACACCGCCAAGCCGATCTGAAAGAGTTTCAAACATTGCAGTTCAGGTTACCTGCCAATCTTTATCCAAAATTATTTGAATAGCGCTGAGACGAACTCTGCCGCGTCAAACGCAACTAGGTCATCGATTGTTTCGCCGAGCCCGACAAGTTTTACCGGTATCGCAAGTTCGGTTTCGATTGCAAACACGATGCCACCTTTGGCCGAGCCGTCTAATTTTGTTAGCACGACCCCCGTAACTTGGGTCGCAAGAGAGAATTGTTTGGCCTGGTTCAAACCGTTTTGACCAGTTGTCGCATCAATCACGAGAAGAACTTCAGTGACTTTTGCACTTGATTTATCGGCAACTCGACGCACCTTTGCAAGTTCTTCCATCAAGTTCGTGTTGTTCTGCAATCTGCCAGCAGTATCGGCAAGCACAAGGTCTATTTTTCTTGATGTCGCCCGAGCAACGCCGTCAAAAATA
>CAMCUE010000122.1 GCA_945878705.1 Ferrithrix thermotolerans DSM 19514
GCAATCGCTGCGACAAGAAACATCGTAAATAAACTAGAGAGACGAACTTTAAATTTTCTCAGTAGAAGAAATAAGATTCCTAGTGTGATATAAAACTGCTCCTCAACAGAAAGAGACCAAGTATGAGTTAATGGGTTTGGATAAAGCGGATTGAAGTAGTCAATTTTTCGTGCGAGCAGAACGTAATTTGCGAAGAATAATGAAGCTCCGACACCTGTACGGGCAGTTTCTTGTTGCACGTGAATGAAAGATTGTGTGAGAAACGAAACAACGAAAACGCATATGATTACAACAAGAAAAGCAGGGTAGAGCCTCTGTGCGCGTCGTTTAAAAAACTTCAACAATGAGAATCTTTGACCTTCAGACTCTTGTCTCAGAATTGATGACATAATCACGAAGCCTGATACGACAAAAAATACATCTACTCCGCGGTATCCGGCGGGCACTGAAAGAAACGCAAAGTCAATGTGGTTGAGAACTACGAAAAGAATTGCGATTGCGCGCAGCAACTGAATGTCTTGGCGGAAGCGAGTCGTCTCCGAATTTTGCAAACTACTCAGCTGATTCATCTGAGTGGCTAAGGGGCTACGAGTGGCCAGGGTTGGGTTCGCTCGACAGCAAGGGCGAGTTCGAGAAGTAGTGGTTCTTCGAAATGCCGCGCCATGATTTGCATGCCAACTGGTAGACCATCAACTAAACCAACCGGCACCGAGATGCCAGGGTTGCCATAAATATTTGCAGGAAAAGTCAGCACACCGTTGTTGCGCGCGCCCGCAACGAGCCCGCCAAAAGTATCTGGCAGTGGTCCTTCGGCATTGAATGCAATATCTGGGTTTGTTGCCGTGATAATTAAATCAACTTCACTAAAAATTTGTGCCATTCGATTATTGAGTTCAATCCGTCGCTGTTCAAATTTTCCACGTGCTTCTGAACCATAAAGATTCTCGGTCATTTTTTGGCCGTAACGAATTTCTGGCGTCAGTTGATCTGCACATTCAGGCCAATAATCTTTCAGAGCAGTTCTTATCGCAACCGAACCAGTTATAGACCACGCAGCACCAAGTCGCGGCAACGAAACGTCAACTGACTCGCGTCGTTGTA
The DNA here is from genome assembly GCA_945878705.1 of Ferrithrix thermotolerans DSM 19514. Taxonomy (GTDB): domain Bacteria; phylum Actinomycetota; class Acidimicrobiia; order Acidimicrobiales; family Ilumatobacteraceae; genus BACL27. The sequence goes on from CAMCUE010000122.1 coordinate 1,102, forward strand.
AACCAGCAGACGCAATTAAATTCTCAGCGGCACGCTCGATCACTTCCCACATTGCAGGCGATACAACTCCGCCACCAAAATTTGACACAACAGCAACCCGCAAACCTTTTGTCGCAACGCTTCCGAGTCCGGCTTCCCATCCGAAAACGCGCGGCAAACTCAGCGGGTCATGCGCTTCGTGCCCGTTGACGACATCAAACCATCGCGCCGTGTCACGCACGCTTCGCGACAAGCAGCCCGTAACAGTTGTTAAGTTTCCGTTTGAAGCCCCAGGCCCGCGCGGAATGCGACCGAAAGTTGCTTTTAAGCCAACGAGGCCAGTGAACCCCGCCGGAATGCGAATTGACCCACCACCGTCGCCGCCAGTTGCGATACTTACCAAACCGCCAGCAACGGCAGATGCAGTGCCGCCAGAAGATCCGCCTGGTGTATGACCATGTTTCCACGGGTTATGAGTTGCGCCGTGCAAAATCGTCCGCGTTAAATTCACGCCACCGAATTCGCTGGCGTTTGTCTGACCAACTTTCACTGCACCACCGACGCGACAAATTCGATTGACTTGCGTATCAGTTGTTTTTGAAATTCTGTCTGCAAAAACCACGCACGCTTCAGTGTCGGGCCATCCAGCTACACCGTCAAGTTCTTTTATGCCAAATGGCACGCCACCGAATGGCAACGAAGTATCTGCATTTTTTGCATCACGCTCGGCGGCTTCTTGATCTAAAAAACAAAATGCATTGAGTTTGCTTTGCGAAATCGCATCAAACGTTGCGCGTAATTCTTCAAGTGGCGAGCGCTCACCATTTCGAAAAGCCTCAACTAGCGAAACTGCGTCGCCGTGCCATGGGGTATCTGTCATATATTAAAACTAGTCTGCAATGTACTTCAACTTATTAGAGTGAAGTGGTGGATAGTCGCAGTTTTCTTGGATTAAATCGTGTCGGCGAGACTTTAAGTTTCGAAATGCCGGTCGACCTTCGCATTTCAACGGGTGGTTCTTTTCTGTTCGGTGGTGCAGGTCTCGGTGCTTGCATTAGTGCACTTGAAACAGTTTCGAAACGCAACTTAGTTTGGGCAACGGCGCAATATTTGTCTTTCGCTAAAACAAACGAACTCGTCAAGATTGATGTAACTCTCGTTGTCAATGGTCCGCAGATCACGCAAGGTCGCGCCGTCGCTCGCGTTGGTGATCGCGAAATTCTTACTGTTAATGCCGCTTTTGGCGATCGCAATTTTGAAGCGTCTGGTCAGTTCATGAAAATGCCAGAGGTGCCTGCTCCTGAGAACGTTCCGCCGCGTCAGCACATTCACGATTCACCTGGCACAATTCACGATTCACTTCAGCAACGCGTCGTCAAGGGTCGCAATATGTCGCAGCTTGATGGCTCACTTAGCGATGGCAATGTTGTGATGTGGGCGCACATTCCTGCGTTAATTGAAGATGTCGACGCAACTGCGCTTGGTATTCTCGGCGACTTCGTGCCAATGGCTATCGGTCAAGCACTAGGTCTCGCCGCGGGTGGCAACAGCCTCGACAACACAATCCGCATTGTCAAACTTGTACCGACAAAATGGGTATTACTAGACATATATATAGACGCCATAGAACGTGGATTCGGACACGGCCGAGTCAATATGTTCGCGCAAGACGGAACATTGATGGCAACCGCCAGTCAGAGTTGTAAAGCGCGAAAGTGGAATAATAAGTAGATGCAACAACGACCCGGAATGACTGTGCCGTTGCCAGGGCACTTACACGAGCAGCGCGACAACTACAAAAAACTTGCTGATCTTGGGTACACCGATATTTGGTCTGCAGAAGCAGATGGTGCTGATGCATTCACGCCGCTTGCAATGGCTGCAGCATGGGAGCCGCGCTTGCGACTTGGCACTGCGATCGTGCCGGCATACACACGGTCTCCGGCATTGATGGCGCAAAGTGTTGCGACTCTCGCTGATGCTGCACCTGGAAGATTTGCGATCGGTATTGGCTCGTCAAGCAATGTAATTGTTGAACGCTGGAATGCGATTCCGTTTGTTGAGCCGTATAAAAAAGTTCGTGACATCGTACGGTTTTTACAGGATGCATTGACTGGTGAGAAGATCACAAAGCAGTACGACACGTTTAAAATTGACGGCTTTCGTCTCGGCATTCGACCAGAAGAAAAACCTAAAATTTTGGTTGCTGCATTGCGTGAAGGCATGTTGAAACTCGCCGGCCGCGAAGCTGATGGGGCGATCATCAACTGGCTATCGGCAGATGATGTCACGAAAGTTGTCGGTGTGGTCAATGACGCAGCAAAGAAATCACAAAATCCAGGTGAGCGAGAAAGTGTTGCGCGAATTTTTGTTTGCCCAAGTGAAAACACGGATCTTGTTCGCGAGTCAGCAAAACGGCTGATCGCGGCTTATTTAACGGTTCCCGTATACGCCGAGTTTCATCGTTGGCTTGGTCGCGCAGAAATGCTTCAGCCAATGTGGGATCTCTGGAAGGCTGGCGATCGCAAAGGTGCGGTTGCGGCAATACCAAACGAAGTTGTTGATCAATTATTTGTTCATGGCAGCGCCGCCAAATGTCGCGAGACGATCAAACGATATTTTGACAACGGTGTCACGACGTCATCGCTTGCAATTGTTGCGTTTGATCCAGAAGTTAAATTCTGGGACTGCGCCGAAGCACTTGCCCCAACCGCGGGTTAATTTATGTCGGTAAGCGAAACCGATTCCGAGGTTTCTGCGCGGCTTGAACTTGAGCAAACACAACGCAGCGAAGGCTGGAACCTTCTTCGCGGATTACTGCGCGATCAACGCAGAAATCTCGTCATCGGTGGAATTATTGGCATTACCTGGGCGTCGTTCAAAGTGGCGATTCCGCAAGTCACAAAATTTGCAATTAACAATGGCATCGAAAAAGATGGACCACTTCTTGGGTGGGCTGTAACTATTGCGTGTTTGGGTGTCGTTACCGGCGTTCTTTCTGGGCTTCGTCGCTATGTGGCGTTTCGAGAAAGTCGCTGGGCTGAAACGCTTTTGCGTGAAAAGTTGTTCTCACATGTTCTCGGATTAAACATCGGCTACCACGACAAAGCGCAAACTGGGCAATTGATGAGTCGAGCGTCAAGTGATTTGATGCAGATCCAGGCTTTCATCGTAATGATTCCGATCACACTGTCTAACGTCATTCAGATTTTCGCGGTCGCGACAATTTTGTTTATCACCGACCCAGTTTTAGCAATCGTCGCGATGTTGCCATTGCCGTTCGTTAATATTTCGGCGCGCCGATTCAGCAATCGAATTCATCCGATTTCGGTTGCAGTTCAAGCCGAGCAAGCCCAACTCGCAAACGTCGTT
>CAMCUE010000123.1 GCA_945878705.1 Ferrithrix thermotolerans DSM 19514
TGTTATTCATTTATCGCTTCCAGTCAATGACCTGGTGGTGGCAAGAGACTTCTACGAAAATGTACTTGGGTGTCGCATCGGCCGCGAGAGCGACGACTGGTTTGACGCGTGGTTCTTCGGACTTCAGTTGACTCTCCAGTTGAGACCACTTGAGGTAATTGATGTCAGTCGGCAAGGCGTTCGACATTTCGGAGTGATACTTCCTTCGTTGTCAGAGTTCGACGAAATGGTGAAGCGTGTGAATGCGTCTGTTCACACATGGATTTCCGAACCCAAGAAGCATGCAGAAATTGAGTTAAGCGGAAAGTTCGGTGGCAAACTTGCCGACCCTAGTGGGAACATCATCGAGTTCAAGTTCTACGAGAACAAACAGGATTACCAGAGTTAAGTTTTCAAAACCACTGGCATCGTTCCAATGTTTGGTCATGTTGCACAGTTGTGCGCCATTGTCGATTTAAGTTCTTGCTTTTGTTACACCCATACGATTGACTGAAGCTATGTCCACAGACGCACGAAATCAGGTTGAACTGACCGCAGTGCTTTGGGCTGCATCCGAAGGCGGCTTTACCGCGTTGAACCCTGAAACCGGAACTGTTTCAGAAGGTGAAACCGAATCGGAAGCTCTCGCGAATCTGACCGAGGCCACAGAGCTCTATCTAGAAGAGTTCCCGTTGCCAGATCGTCAGATGCCAGTCATTACGACTATTCGCATCTCCGACGTTGCCTGAACTTCCCGTCGTCTCTGGCGCCGAAGTTGTTCGCGTTTTGGAACTCCTCGGATTTCGTGTCGTGCGCCAACGAGGTAGTCATGTGATGCTTCGAAAGGGAGTGGCTAGGTGTGTTGTGCCTTTACATCGTGAATTAAAACGCGGAACCCTCGGTGGGGTACTGCGTCAAGCCGCGGTACACCCCGATGACTTCAAATCTGCAATCGGCAATCTTTGAGGTGGGTGTTTTACAGTTAACTGTCGCGTGCCGCGCTTCGGTCATGCAACACAGTTGCGAATTTTCAGCGGCACAGATATTTAGTGGGTTAGCGTGATTGCGTGACCGACAAAACGATTTTGATTCAACGCGCAAGTCGCAGCGCACAGTTGCTCAGGCGTTTAAATTTCGTCACTCTGTGTGTCGCAGTCGTCGTGTACACCGGCCTCATTGCAGTCGCAATTTATAACCGGCTTTTTCCACTTGTCGTATTTAGTTCTTGCATCATGTTGGCAGAATTGCTCGTCTTCCAGATCGTACGTACTCTCGGTGATCATCTTGATTTGCTCCGCAGAGCTGCTGTCTAACGGGCTCTGTCGTCCAGTAGGAGTAATATTTAAGAATGTCCGTTGCTGCTCCGCTACCTGAAGAACTTGAAGTCACAATTGAGAATCAAGCGCTAAGCGAGGGTGAAGAAAACTCAAAGGCGATTCGTATCGAGCAGGTTCGTGGCGAGAATTTGGTTGCAGCAAAATATTGGGGCGACATTCAGTGGCGCATTATTGCAACATTTATTGTGTTCAGTATCTGTTGGTGCGGCGTTATATTTCTTGGCGTCACTGGATCGCTGACACTTTGGCAGGGGTTGCTTCTCAACTCGGTGCTCGCATCGACTTTCTATATGCCGTTGCACGAGGCAACTCATAAAAACATTTGGGGCAAGCGAACCACTAGTCGTTGGGTTGAAGATGCAATTGGCAAAGTCTGCTCAATCCCCACTGGGATTAATTTTTCATCACATCGTGCGGGACACATGAGACATCATGCATTCACTAACGACCCAGCGCGTGACCCAGACCATTTCACCGATGGTCGCCTTCGTGAGTTGCCTGTGAAGTTTTATGGGATGACGATGGTCTATTCGTTCTTGCCGTTTTTTGCGCTGATCAAACCACTTCGAATTCTGCTTCCGCGAGATATGAAGCGTTTACTTAATGACCGTCAGGCGAGCAAGAGCGAAGGCAAGGCACAAATTCGTTTCTGGTTGTTCTCAACAATATTTTTGGTCGTATGTTTCGCAACCGGACACGGCGTTGAAGCTTTGATGTTGTGGTGGCTGCCGGCACGAATTCAGTTGTGTTGGTTGATGTTTATTTTCGCGTGGTATCCGCATCATCCGGCAAATGAGACAACTCGTTACCGACACACGCGAGTCGCAGTATTTCTTGGCTCACGAGTGTTGATTCGCGGTCACGATCATCACGCGATGCATCATCTATTTCCACGTGTGCCGCACTATCGCTTGAAGGCACTCTGGAAAGAACTTGCACCAGTGTTAGTTCAGCGGGGCGTTCGCGCCGAAGGTCGAGCCGTCGGCGCAACAAGCCCAGTCGTCTGGTAAAAATCTTACGAAGCTAGCGTGCCGGCAAAAACCTGCCAGGCGAGCAACGATTTCGAAGCATGATTGATTCAGCCCAATCTCTAAAGGCTAAAATAATTTAATATGAGTTATTCAGTTAAAATACGACCAGTAGCGCTCAAAGTTTATTATTTTTTTGTACGTCGGCCTTATAACTACTTACCTGACGAAGCGCATTCAATTGTTGCTGAAAGCGAGTTCACCGAGTTGTTCTTGCGGCATTCGGGTCGCGCCTGCGATAAGTGGCACCACTATTTACCTATTTACGATCAACTGTTTAATAGTTTCTGCCAAGACCCTAAAAGAGTTATTAAAAGCAAAAGTGCTTTCAAATTTTTAGAATTAGGGGTATTTAAAGGTGGTTCGTTACAGCTTTGGCGAAAATACTTTGGTAGCGAAGCAGTAATACACGGCGTCGACATTGATCCCCGTTGTAGTGAGTTGAGTTCCGATGATTTGCCAGTGCATATTGGCTCGCAATCAGATCCTAAATTTTTGATTGATGTAGTAAACCAAATGGGTGGAATTGACGTAGTGCTTGATGATGGTAGCCACCGCGCGAAGCACCAAAGAATATCGTTTCGCACCTTATTCCCACTGCTCGCTGACGGAGGCTTATATGTTATTGAGGATACGCACACTTCATATTGGCTTGCCTATGGTGGGGGGTTTAAGCGGCCTGGCACAGCTATAGAGCTCGGAAAAAAATTAGTTGACGACATGCACGCGTGGTATCACAGGTTTCCTTCAAAGTATAAGAAATTAGCTCAGTATGAGATTTTTTCGATTCAATTTTTTGACTCAATCATTGTGATCAAAAAAGGTCAGAGAAACCGACCAGTTAAAAGTACGCGCGGAACAGATCCGTTTTTAAAATAAATTTTGTCTAATTAAACTTTTGAAAGATTTCTTGAACTGCGTCTGGTAAAAACCTTACGAAGCTAGCGTGCCGGCAAAAACCTGCCAGGCGAGCAACGATTTCGCGACGAGACTGAGCACGATGTAAGCACGTTCGCCGCGCAAATAATTTGACCACTTGCCTTTAGCCCGGTATTGCTTGTATTGAACGATCGCAAAACAATTAAACATCAAAAACAGCGAGATCACGATGCCGTACACGAACCCTGGCGGTGAGGCTTCTGCAGGACCTTTTGGTGAAATCAAGTTAATCACTGCTGCAATCCACGGGATGCTTCCAGCGATGCAACCAAACCAAAACGGCAATAAGTCGCCATCACCTGGAGTCGTATATTTCTCTTGCAACCAGCCGAACAAAATCATGCAAACATTGACCCCGAAAATGCCCAGCAATGCGAGGTAGTCAGCAGTGCCATTGAGTTGCATAATCACGATGATCATGATTGATGACGACAGAGAATATTCAACCCAACGAAATACGTTGATATGTTTTTTCAAACCAGTCGAGTATTTTTTAAACATCGCTGGCGAACTAATAAAAAAATGAAAAAAAGCTGACAGCGCCAAAAACGCCGCAACCATATAGCTGATATTTAGGTTGAAAAAATTAATCGGATCAGAAAAGTTTCCAGTGCCCGGTGCCTCGGTGAGATAGATCGCATTCACTGGCAATTTGGCATCGTTGGCTAAAAACAAGATGCCCAGTAGCGACACCAAGTGCAACGCACCTGCAATTAAGTTCAGGCGTTTTAGTTTGTTGATTTCAGTATCTATAGTCATGTGCACTCCGACCTTTGTAGTTGTTGCAATTTGCAAATAAAAACTACTACAAGCGATTAACTTGTTTTCGCTTCTTGTCGCAAAACTTCTGAACTCGGTTTAGTTGTGCGATCTGCGTTAATAATCCCAAATTGCAGGTCGTATCCGTGCAGCCATTCGTAGTTATCAACGGCTGTCCAATGAAAGAATCCGCGAATATCTATGCCTTGAGTAATCGCCTTGTGCACGATGTTTAGCCCAGCAGATAAATACAGCGAACGCTCGTTGTCGTCAGCGGTGCCAACACCATATTCGGCCACAATTAAAGGTGTATTCGGCAGCTCTTTTTTAAGCCGGTTCAACACGAGTTCGAGCCCATCTGGCCATATTGCATAGCCGAGTGG
>CAMCUE010000124.1 GCA_945878705.1 Ferrithrix thermotolerans DSM 19514
TGATGTATTGAGAGGTATTTACCCGGTGATTGCATCAATCACAGCAAACGGCTGGAGCGCAGTCAGTGATCAACAGTTGACAAAAATTTATCAAGAGATCGCCACTGAAGTCGGTGCACGATGAACATGCCGTACTACGTTCCGCCTGAACAATTCATGAAGGATCGGGCTGACTATGCCCGAAAAGGTATCGCCCGCGGACGAGCACTAGTTGCGTTGCAATATCTTGACGGCATTGCCCTTGTTTCAGAGAATCCGTCCGCAACTTTGCATAAGATCAGCGAAATTTATGATCGAATTGCTTTTGCGGGCGTTGGCAAATACAACGAGTTTGATCAGCTTCGAGTTGCTGGGGTTCGTGCCGCTGACATCAAGGGCTACCAGTTTTCGCGCCAAGATGTAGACGCACGAAGTCTGGTTAACCAATATGCGCAAATCCTCAGTCAAGTTTTTAGTGAAGCCCCAAAGCCAATGGAAGTTGAATTGATAGTGGCTGAGACCGGACTTGAAAAACAACAGGATCGATTATTCCATGTGATGTACGACGGTACGGTTCTAGATGAACACAACTTCAGCGTTCTTGGTGGCGATGCGGATGCCGTCACAGAAAGACTCAAATCGGCTTTCGTTGTAGATGCCACTTTGAAGGTTGCTATAAATAGTGCCGTCAAAGCTCTATCTGGTCCAGATAACAAGCTTGAGTATTCTGATTTAGAGGTTGCTGTGTTAGAACGAAATGGCAAACGGCGATGCTTTAGGCGAATTGATGGCGATGAGCTGAATGCGATGTTTTCTTAAGCAGCAGTGAAAATCTTTCGATGCTTACTAATTATCGTCTAGATATTCACTAGGTTTTTACTATGGACCGTCGGATCTACGGACTTGAAAATGAATACGGCGTAACTTGTACTCTGCGCGGACAACGCAGGCTAAGCCCTGACGAAGTTGCGAGATACCTTTTTCGCAAGGTAGTTAGTTGGGGGCGAAGCTCAAATGTGTTTCTAGAGAATGGTGCCCGACTTTATCTTGATGTTGGTTCACATCCAGAATATGCAACGCCAGAGTGCGACTCAATTTACGACTGTGTTGTGCATGATAAAGCTGGCGAGAGAATTTTGGAACAACTGCTCGAAGGTGCAGAGCAACGCTTGCGCGAAGAAGGCATCCGAGGGACTATCTATCTTTTTAAAAACAACACTGATTCTGCTGGTAATAGCTACGGATGCCATGAAAACTATTTGACGTCGCGCACGGACGATGTTGAGCGATATCCAGAAGTATTGATTCCATTTTTGGTAACTCGTCAAATCTTTACTGGGGCGGGGAAGATCTTGCAAACGGCACGGGGACCGATCTATTCAATTGCCCAACGAGCAGAACATATTTGGGAGAGTCAAAGTTCAGCCACCACTCGCAGTCGACCAATAATTAACACTCGCGACGAGCCACACGCCGATGCTGAGAAATACCGCAGACTTCATGTAATCGTTGGAGATTCGAATATGAGTGAATATACGAATTTTCTAAAAATTGGTTCTACTTCTTGCATTCTGCGGATGATGGAAGAGTGCCCGAGTGATCTGCGTGACTACACGCTCGAAAATCCGACAAGGGCGATTCGTGAAATCAGCCAAGACATTACTTGCAAACGAAAGATCCGATTGGCGTCCGGGCGTGAATTATCGGCGTTGGATATTCAACGGGAGTTGCTCGATAAGGCTTTGAAATTCGCCGATACCAAGCGATTTCTTCCGCTCGAGATGAAGGCCCTTGAAATGTGGGAGCACTGTGTTACGACGATTGAAAATGATCCACTTAAGTTGAATCGTGAGGTTGACTGGGTAATTAAATACCATTTGATAGACGCATACAGGACAAAACACAAATTGGCACTCGATGATGCTCGTTCGCAACTTGTTGATTTGCAATATCACGACATTTGTCGCAACCGCGGTTTGTTTTATAAGTTGCAAAACAACGGTCTAGTTGATCGTGTTTGTGACGACAATGATATTACAAAGGCACAAGACTTGCCACCGGCCACAACTCGAGCAAAACTTCGAGGAGACTTTATTAAGCGGGCCAAGGAGAAGAAGCGTGACTACACCGTTGATTGGGTACATCTAAAACTGAATGACCAGACACAACGCACGGTGCTATGCAAAGACCCGTTTAAGAGCAAAGATGACCGCGTAGAGAAATTAATCGCGTCATTATGAAATTGCAAGAGTCTAAATAAACCAGAAATTTCATCACTACGATATTGATGTGAATCTTGAGGACGATGTTGATAATTCGTCAAACTTTAAAGTACAAAACACTAAATCGCTAAAACCAATATTTAGCGCTGTCAAGGCATCTCTTGAGTGGTTTAGCGTGATCGGTATTGCCGTAACTGTTGCAATTTTTATCCGTGTATTTTTGCTACAACAGTTTTATATTTCTGGCCCAAGCATGGAAACCACGATGTTTACCGACAATCGAGTACTTGTTAATAAACTTGCATACAGAATCGGTGAGATTGATCGTGGTGATATCGTTGTATTTGATCGAGCAATTACCAATGGAAACGACATTCAACACGATGATCTAATTAAGCGGGTGATCGCACTAGGTGGCGAGACAATTGCAATTACGAAGTGTGTGGTGTACATCAACGGCGTAGAACTAGCTGAGCCTTATCTGCCGCGCCGTGACACAGAAATGATTGATCCACAGGACCGCTGCAGCACCGTTGATTTGCCTGAACTGAAAATTGAAGATGATGAAATTTTTTTAATGGGTGACAACCGACCGCAATCTTTCGATAGTCGAATGTTTGGTCCGATCAAGAAGAACTTGATTATCGGTCAAGCTTTTGTTTTGTTGTGGCCACCAAGTGCATGGGCCACTCTCTAAAAGTTGGTTAGTCCTCAAATTCAAGTTTGTAGGCGTCAATCATTCGGTCGGGCCAATCACTAAACACCGCATCTACTCCCATTCGATACGCATCGCGCAACAATTCGAGATGTTGAATATCCCAACTGAATGCGGCCAAATTAAACCTGTGCGCAAGAGCAACTAGTCCGCCGTTCCAATCGGTGTGGTGCATATTTAATGCGAAGATTCCATTTGCGGCGAGATTTGCGCACCTGCGTTCGACACCTTCAGAGATTCTTGCCAGACGAATTGAATTGACCAGTTGTAATTGGGGGTATTCCTTTCGCCAACTACACAACAGATCAAAATCGGGATGACACAACCACACACGTTTGGCGAAATCATCGTCGTGCGCACGAACCAATTTGCTTACGACTTCAATGGCAGACGGGTCGCAAATATCAATTGAATAGTTTTGCGTGTCTCCGCATTTTTGAAAAACTTCTTCAAGTTTGGGTATGGATTCAGGTAATTCTGACATCAGATAGTTATCAATGCGAGCGCTTCGAAGACGCTTTTTAACTAGACCATCGTGGTCACATACAACTTGCAGGTCTTTTGTTATCCAAACATCAGTTTCTATACCAGTTGCGCCAAGTCGTGTCGCGAGCAAAAAAGACTCAAGAGTATTTTCTGGACTGTGGGCTTTTGCACCACGATGGGCAAACAAAATAGGACGCTCAAATTTGGAAGGGAGTCGCTGTTGCACACTCAAATGATATGCGAAGGTATCTCCTAGACTTTGAACATGTTTAATATGACCGGCAGCGAAGTAATGTTCTTGCTGATTATTGGTCTGGTCGTGCTTGGCCCTGAAAAGTTGCCTGATGCAATTCGACGGATGGGCAAACTTTATGCCGAATTAAAGCGAATGTCATCTGGTGTTCAAACTGACTTTCGTAAAGTGATGGATGAGCCGATTAAAGAGATGATGAGTACAACCAATTCAATGAAGGCTTTGTTCACGGACACTGCAGGCGAATTTCAGTCGGCAGCTAAAGAGATTATTGAACCGACTTTCATTCCTTACGACAACGGACTTAATAGCGGCAAAACTCAAGATTCAAAGCACCCAGATCAAGCCGAGCAAGATGACACGGATATTGCCGAAGGTATCGCCAATGCAGCCAAAATCGAGCAACAACGCAAAGACGACACGAGCAAACACAGCGAAGTGAATCGTTTAGAGTACAACGCAGACGAACAAGATCTGATCGACGACGAGCAACAGGCACCAAAGCCGACGATAAAGAAACTGCCTGCGAAAAAACTAGCCAAGACTCTAGCCAAGACTCCAGCCAAGAAATCAGCCAAGAAATTAACAATAAAAACAACAGTGACTAAAAAAGCAGGCGCGAAAAAGAAGCTAGCCAATGGCAAATAAAACTGAAGCCAAGAATGCTGATGGGCAGGATTCAATGTCGCTGATCGAGCATCTTGCCGAACTGCGAATGCGCCTAATCCGCTCGATATTGGCAGTTGCTC
>CAMCUE010000125.1 GCA_945878705.1 Ferrithrix thermotolerans DSM 19514
CCAAAGAACAGATTCAAAAATTTCTCAACTTCTCTGGCGACGTGTTGTTCGCCGAACATCACGAGGCGCACGCGATGTCGGCTTTTTATCCTTCGCCGTATCAAGAGGCGGCGATACTCACAGTTGATGGTGTTGGCGAGTGGGCGACAACTAGTTTGTCTGTTGGTCGAGGCAACTCACTCGAAGTGATTAAAGAAATCAAGTTTCCGCATTCACTTGGTTTGCTTTATTCGGCGTTCACAAGTTTCACAGGTTTTAAAGTCAATTCAGGCGAATACAAAATGATGGGGCTCGCGCCATATGGCGAACCTAAATATGTTGACACGATTCTTGAGCATCTGATTGAAGTGCAACAAGACGGAAGTTTTCGTTTGAACATGGAATATTTCGACTTTCCTGTCAGCAATCGAATGACTAGTCAACGATTCGCAGGCTTGTTCGGCGGGCCGTCGCGCGATCCTGAGTCAGAACTAACGCAACGCGAGATGGATCTGTCTCGTTCGATGCAAGAAGTCACCGAACTCGTCGTCGGTCGCCTTGCGCGATACGCGCGCGCTACAACCGGCTCAAAAAATCTTTGTCTCGCTGGTGGTGTTGCTCTCAACTGTGTCGCCAACGGAAAACTAATTCGAGAAAATATTTTCGAAAATGTGTGGATACAACCTGCGGCTGGAGATGCTGGCGGAGCGCTCGGCGCCGCGCTTGGTGTTTGGCACAAATATCTTGACAAGCCACGAACTGTAAAAACTGATGATGCGATGCGCGGAAGTTATCTTGGGCCGAAATTCTCTGATGCCGAAGTTTCGACATTTTTAAATTCGAAAGCGATCCCATATAAGCAACTCGCCAATTCCGAACTCAACACCCAAGTCGCAGATCTATTAAATGACGGCGCAGTTGTTGGGTGGTTTCAAGGTCGGATGGAGTTCGGCCCACGCGCGCTCGGCAATCGCACAATCTTGGGTGATGCCCGTCATCCAGACATGCAAAAGAAAATGAATTTAAAAATTAAATTTCGCGAAGGCTTCCGTCCATTTGCGCCTGCAGTCTTGGCTGAAGATGTTTCAGACTGGTTTGACCTCACTCAGTCGAGCCCATATATGTTGATCGTCGCGCCAGTTGCGCAACATCGTCGAAGCAAAGATCACGACGACATGTCAAAACTTTTTGGAATCGACAAATTAAATGTTGTGCGATCAGAGATTCCAGCAGTGACGCATGTTGATTTTTCGGCGCGAGTGCAAACCGTGCATCAAGAAACAAATCCAGAATTTCACAGTTTGCTTTCGGTGTTCAAGCAGCGCCATGGTTGCGCAGTATTGCTCAACACATCTTTCAACGTGCGTGGTGAACCACCGGTTTGCACGCCAGAAGAGGCCTACACCTGCTTTATGCGCACCGATATGGATTATCTCGTAATCGGTTCATTGCTGTTGACAAAGTCAGAACAGCAGGCGCTAGAGCACGATTCGGACTGGCAAAAAGAGTTCGTCCTTGATTAAGCGCAGTTTCGTCTTCGTCGTTTGGTGCGCAATAGTTGTAGTTGGCGTTGTGCGAAGAATATTTGGATTTGGTCGGTTGACTTCAAAAAAGTCGGCGCAAAGTTATTGGGTTGATAAAGCCCAGTTACCAAAGGATCATTTTGAGCGCCAACGCTAAGAAATCTCGCTCTGCAGTTGAGCAACGCAACTTAATAGTTCCGCAGATGCGTGACTACGACGAACTCGGTTTATACAAAGAGTGGGTACCACATCTGATGTATTTTCATCCGTGCAATGTCGCCCTCAAGTCTGTCTCAACAGACGAATACGGCATTCGTAAAACTGGTGGAGCAAAAACTCAGTCACCAACTGCGATTTTTCTTGGTGGTAGCAGTGCATTTGGAATTGGTGCGACATCCGACCTCACGACGATTCCGGGCTTTCTAAATTCAATCACTAGGTATAACTGGTTGAATCTTGGTGGACGAGCGTTTAACTCGACACAAGAAGTTATTTTGGTTCACTTGGCTAACCTCAAAAAAATTGATGGTCCGATTGTTGTTATGTCTGGAATCAATAATTTGATTCGTTCTCTAATGCCGGGAAGATTTTCGCCGATGTACGGTGCTTTTTTTGACCAGTCGCTTTATGAAAAGAAGATGGCTGCTGCTGTAGTCGGCAACCGCGAACTGTTGCGAATGTTGTTTACTGGAGTTCGTGCAAAGTTCGGCTTAGCAAAAAAAACTATAGCAACAGCACAGTCAAAGTCGGCAAAAGCAGATTCATACGCCACGATGCTCTCGGTGTTTGAACGCGACTGTGAATATTTACAGATGCTTGCAAATAAAAATAATACCTCTGTGACTTTCGTTATGCAGCCTTTCATACCATGGCTGAATAAATCTTTAGTGTCACAGGAGACCGAGCTATTTGCGTTGCTTGACCAAGAAGCCGATGGTTTTTCGCTGGTACTGCGTGAACTTGTCGAGTATCGAGATCAATACGACAAGGACCTTCATGCAATCTGCTCAAAAGTTGGTGTTAAATATTTGAACCTCAACGATGCACCAGAGCTTCAACAACCAGATTGGCTGTTTGTTGACCGTGTTCACTTGACCGACAACGGCTTTGACGCAGTTGCCAGATTGCTTGTGCGAGACTTGGCGCTATGAGGTTGCTGTCTCAACTTAAGAAACTTTTCAAGAAACTATTTTCACGCAAAGGCTCGCCACGCACCGGCGAAGTCTCAGACGACAACTATCCAATGTTCTAGAAAGAATATATTTACGACGATGAGTTTTGCTAATGATGATGTTCTGAAATTTTATAAAGAGCTGCCGTTCAATATCTCTGGTGACATTTTTGAGCATCAAAAGAATATTAAGTCGGGTGTCTCGCTAAATAATCACCCAGTACTAACTAAAATCCTCACCAAAAAAATTAAAGTTTTAGAAGTTGGATGCGGCGTTGGGTGGCTATCTGCACAAATCTCAGATCGTTTTCAAGCGAAGGTTACGTCAATTGACTTCAACCAGGTTGCAATTGATACCGCCCAGAAAGCTGCAGACTCACTCGGATTGAATGTCAAATATGAGGTGGCTGATCTTTTTAAGTTTGAGCCCAAAGAGAAGTTTGATATATGTGTTTCTCTCGGCGTCCTTCATCACACGAATAATTGCATTGCCGCAGTACAACGCTGTGTAACTAACTTTGTCAAACCTGGTGGATATTTTTATGTTGGCCTGTATCACCTGTATGGTCGACGACCATTTCTCCAACACTTTCAAAAGCTTGCGGAAGCAGGTGCTTCTGAAAATGAACTGTTAAAAGAATATGCTCGATTGAGTAACACAAATATTGACGAGACTCATCTCTATTCATGGTTTCGAGATCAAGTTTTACATCCACACGAAACGCAACACACTCTCAAAGAGATCACTGAAGTCTGCACAAATTCGGGTGCAAAATTAGTATCAACTTCAATTAATCAATTCAAAGAATTCAAATCAGAGTCCGAATTATTTGACCGAGAACTTGCTTATGAAGCAGTCTCGCTTCAGCGAATTTTAGAAGGCAAATACTTCCCCGGGTTCTTCACCGCTCTTTTCCGCAAAAACTAACTTTTTTGTTAGGTGCCAGGGCAGGTTCGTGTCAATGGGTTCGGGTCGTTTGAGTGTTGCTGCAACTAATATGCTCTGTTCATGAGCGACAAGCAAAATCTCAAACACAACTACGGAACAATCAACAAAGAATACGCAATTGATTTAGCGACGCGGGCGCCGGAAAATGACGGACCAATATATATGGTCAACTTAATGAAGTATCACGAAGTCGCGCAGTACCAGAGTGATGATGGCATGGATAACTCAATCAGTGGTCGTGAAGCTGATGATCGTTACAACCCATCAAGTGTGCTCAGCAAGATTGGTGCCGATATTGTTTTTGTCGCAGATGTAAATAAGAATCACGTCGGCGCCGAAGATTGGGATCGAATTGCGATCGTGCGCTACGCCACCCGTAAATCGTTTATTGAAATGCAGTCACGAAAAGATTTCAGTGAAAAACACAAGCACAAGGCGGCTGGTATGCAACGCACGATTATCGTGTGCTGTCGACCAGAAGATCTCGCACTTGATAAAACCGGTCGACCAACTGTTGGCAATTCACGGTCTGTATTAATGGTTGTGCGCCAAACAGATAATCGCAACAGCGCATTTGCTCAAATTGACAGCGCGACAAATTTTGCGGCAGAAGGAACGATAATTGGTGACGGCCGAATGTGGGACACAGTGCAATTCAAAGCATTTGATACTCAGGCACAAGCAGACGAAAATGCAGCCTCGCTAAAAGATTGTTTGCCTGGCTCGAGTTTTATTATGACACTCGATGCATCAATGGATGCG
>CAMCUE010000126.1 GCA_945878705.1 Ferrithrix thermotolerans DSM 19514
TTTCGAAAAAGATTGCACGAGCGCTTGGCTCGGCTATGTGGATGTATGACTTGACCGGTGGCTGGCGAATCGGAAAACTTCATCGCCGACTCAAAGCGGATAAAGCATTTACTCATTTGCCGACGATGCAAAAAGAGCGCCTCAGTTCCGCATACGTCTATTTCGATGCGATGGCTGATGACGCACGAGTTTGCATTGCCCTCGCCCGCACTGCAATTAGTAATGGTGCAGTAATTGCAAATTACACAAGAGTCGACAAAATATTGCACGACAGCAATGGTCGCGCGTGCGGAGTTCAAGTTACTCCGAACGGTAAACAATCTTTTGAAATTCGATCACAAGTCGTGATCAACGCGGCTGGCGTTTGGTCAGACGAAGTTCTGACAACTGACCTTGGCTACAACCCAGACAGCATTCGACCAGCCAAAGGCGTTCACCTCACTGTGCCATGGAAGAAAATACGCAACGACATAGCTGTTGTCATTCCGGTTCCAGGTGACAAGCGAAGTTTGTTTTTAGTTCCATGGATTTCAAATTACGACGGAACATATCAGTACACATATGTGGGCACTACTGATACCGATTATCAAGGTGCGATCAACGATCCACAATGCACCAGCACAGATATTGACTATGTACTCAAAGCAATGAACGCCGCTGTTACGACTGGCATTATTCGTGAAGACATAACCGCAGTGTGGTCTGGGTTGCGACCTCTCGTCAAAAGTGTCAGCAACGAAAAAATTAGTTCAAGAACCGCCGATCTCTCACGTCGACACAAAGTTGCAACATCGAAATCGGGAATGATCACCGTGACTGGTGGAAAACTCACGACATACCGCAAAATGGCGCAAGACGCCGTAGATGCTGCACTTCTAACACTGAACAAGCGATCACGTTGCAAAACGAAAAACTTGTCTCTTGTCGGCGCAAAATCGAAGACAGCGAAAACTAACGACGCCCAAGATCAACATCTCTTTTCTAGATTTGGCAGTGAATCAGAAATAATCAAGAATTTAATCGCCGACGACAAAAATCTCGGCGAACAGTTGATTCCTGGGCTGCCATATCTGCGTGCAGAAGCAGTATTCGCAGTTACCCATGAACTGGCGACAACTCTTGACGACATTCTTTCGCGTCGAACGAGAAGCCGAATCATTAACCGTCGGGCAACAGTTGCTAGTGCGCGTAACGTTGCAGAACTAGTTGCGCCGTTACTCGGTTGGTCTGAACAGGAAATCAATAACGAAGTACTCGCATTTGTTGACTCATGCGCCCAAGAAGATGAAGCCGCAATTTCTAACTAAAGGTAACCCAAAAATGACAACGCAGCCGACACAGCCGACACAGCCGATCGAATTTTCAACAGATATTTCCCAGATCACTGATCGATACCAAACAAACTCAACACCGCTCTCAGTCGAGTTTTTAGCTGAACTAAATAAGCTTTGCGCTAGTTCGACAGAACTTGCCGATCGCGTTCAGCATTCGCGAGATTGGTGGCCACTGGCAATGCATTGGTCGCTAAATGCCCAAACTGCTAAGCGTGCTGATGCGATTTGTCAACCAACGACAACAAAGCAAGTGAGCGATTTAATTTCCTTGTGCGCAAAAAATTCTGTACCAGTAACAGTTTCTGGCGGGCGTTCTGGGGTCTGCGGTGCTGCCATCCCGTTATTTGGTGGCGTTGTGATTGACATGACATCGCTCGCGGGCGTTATCAGTGTTGACGAAATTTCCGGACTTGTTGAGGTCCTTCCTGGCACCTTCGGGCCAGATCTTGAAAATGTTCTTCGAAAAAAACACGGTTTGACTGTTGGCCATTTTCCGCAATCGTTTGATATCTCAACTGTTGGCGGATGGATCGGTTCGCGCGGAGCCGGCCAGTTTTCAACTCGCTACGGCAAAATCGATGACATGGTTGCCGGCCTCGAAATCGTGCTTGCAGACGGATCAGTGATTCTGACAGGCACAGAACCAGCAGGTGCTTCAGGACCAAATTTAACTTCACTATTTATCGGCAGCGAAGGTTCGCTCGGAGTAATCACAAAAGTTTGGCTCCGTGCTCATCCGGTTGCACCAAATGAGCGACGCGCTGCATATATGTTCGGATCGTTTGTGCAAGCCGTTGAAGCTATGCGATTAGCAATTCGCTCGGGAGCAACTCCAGCCGTGTTGCGGCTTTATGATGAGCGCGAGAGCAAGCGTGCCCATGGTGGTGACGGGTCGCAGTGCGCATTATTGGTGCTCGACGAAGGCGAACAAGTATTGATTGATGCGATGATGCAAGTTGTCGACAATGCATGTCGTGCCAATAATTCGCAAACTGCCGATGTTGCACTTGTCGAGCACTGGATGAGCCATCGCAACGACACAAGTGGATTACAAATTCTATCTAAAAAAGGTTTCGTAATCGACACGATGGAAGTTGCGGTAATTTGGTCTCGCGTCAATACGGTTGCAGAGTCGGTAAAGAAAGCAATCATGACCGTGCCTGGAGCGCGTAGTGCAAGTTGCCATATTTCTCACAGTTACATTGACGGCGCTTGTATCTATTTTACTTTTGTCGCTGAGCCGTCAAGCAGTAATCTCGATGCAATCGAATTGACTTACGAAGCGATTTGGAATGCAGCCCAAAACTCGGCTCTTGATGCTGGGGCGAATCTTTCACATCATCACGGTGTCGGTATAAATCGTGCCAAGTTCATGAAGCGCGCACTTGGGCCAGCACACGATGTTCTGACTGCGATCAAATTTGCACTTGACCCAAAAGATATTTTGAATCCAGGCAAATTTGCAATCGCATCTAAGCGCGGCGAAGTAACAACTAAGCGGTGACAACTTGAGCATCTTGGTAGTAGATGTCGGCACGAGCGGTCTGCGCAGCGCAATCGTTCGCCAAGATGGCTCAATCAATTTTTTAAATTATGAAGAGTGCCGACCGGACACTCCTGCTGCTGGCCAAGTTGAATTTGATGCACAAAAAATGGCTGATGCAGTTTTGCGAGTCTGTAATTTGACGATTAGTCAATCAAAGAAAACTGACAAAATTCAAGCCGTCGGAATCACAAACCAGCGAGCATCAACCGTGATGTGGAGTAAATCGACTGGCAAACCCCTTGGGCCGGCACTCGGCTGGCAAGACCTGCGCACAGTTTTTGAATGCATTACTGCGGCATCAGAGCACGGAATAAAACTTGCCCCAAATCAGACTGCTACAAAAGCGGCGTGGATGATTCAGAACTACGTCGTGGCTAAGAATCTTGACCCCAACGATGTACGGATTGGCACAGTTGATTCTTGGATCGCCGCTGTACTTTCAAAAAATGAATTACATGTAACCGACTCAAGCAATGCTTGCGCAACTGGTTTATCGACACTTGATGCATCATCTTGGTCGGAAAGAATCTGTGGAATCTTAAAGGTCGACATTGGTTTACTCCCAACAATTGTGAAATCAACAGGAATCATCGGTAAGGCCACGGCGCTTGAAGGCGCACCACCGATTGCTTGTTTGATCGGTGATCAGCAGTCATCACTCATAGGACAAGGCTGCATCACGAGTGGTGCAACAAAGATTACTTTCGGTACCGGCGGAATGCTTGATGTATTTACCGGAGGTAACGGACCAACCCGAATGCAGCGTTCAGAAAATGGAAGTTACCCACTCGTGGCATTTAGCGATGAGACAACCACACATTGGGCCGCCGAGGCAATAATGCTTTCCGCTGGAACAAACATCGAATGGTTGCGCGATGACCTGCAAATTATTCCAACGAGCCAAGACAGTCACAACATTGCATCGCAAGTTGAAGATTCCGGTGGCGTGGTTTTTGTACCGGCACTATTTGGTCTTGGCACACCACACTGGGATTACGGCGCACGCGGCACTTTGCTCGGTCTAACTCGTGGCACAACCCGAGCCCATGTCGTGCGTGCAGTCCTCGAAGGCGTTGCTCATCGTGGCGCTGACATGCTGCAAGCCGTAATCTCCGACACACAAGTCTCGGTTAATTCGCTTCGCGTCGACGGCGGGATGAGCCAGAATCCGACTTTTGTCCAGTCGCTAGCCAACACAACAGGGCTGAACATTGAAATATCCCCCGTCGTTGAAGCAACTACTCTTGGCGCGGCATTTCTGGCTGGCGTCGCAGTCGGTGTTTGGACCTCAATTAGCAACGCTACGCATACAACGAAACCTGCTCGAATCGTTTCGCCGACGCTAAAACTCGATCGTGCACAATGGCACGAAGCGATCACCCGTTCTCGCGGCTGGATTCCGTCATTATCGAGTCTTGACTTCTAAATTCGTCTAGATTTAAACGATGCTTTCAGCCACTGATATCAAACTTCT
>CAMCUE010000127.1 GCA_945878705.1 Ferrithrix thermotolerans DSM 19514
TGGCAATCGCCGAAGGTTGGCATCGCGGGCCAACAAGTAAGCCTGTTGAAGATCCAACGAAACTTGGCCCAATTGTTGAAGAAATGATGGCCAAGGCACGCCTCAACGCAGGCATGGACGGTCGCGACGGTACTTGGCCACAACCACAAAAAAAATAAACGAGAGTTTTTAGTTTCTCAAAAAAGTTTTAGATCGTCAGATTTTTTGCCACGAAGTTCGTCGTAGTCAACTTCGCAACAACCAATATTTCGACTTTCGGCGAGCACACGAGCTTGGGGCTTAATTGATTGGGCGACAAAGATCCCACGAATTTTGCCGAGTGACGAGTCGGCGCGCAAGCAATCTAAATATCGCGTAAGTTGTTCGACGCCGTCGATTTCGCCACGGCGTTTAATTTCAATAGCAACTGTTTGACCTGAAGCATCGCGACACAACAAATCAACTGGTCCAACGGCCGTTGGATATTCGCGGCGAATCAGAGTTAAACCAATTTCGATTGCTTCAGGTGTTGCAGCCAGTAGAACCTGAAGGTCAGCCTCAACACCATCTTTCGTTAAGCCAGGATCTTCGCCCAGTTCGTGGGCGAAATCAGCGTGAACTTCGTGTAAATGAATTGTTAGTGTCTCGGCTTTTGGGTTACGAACGATAAGGCAGTCGTTTAGTTCTTCAAATGTGTTTGGTGCGTTCATCCAGTTGAGTGGCTTATATGCACCACCGTCGGCATGAATTGCCACGCAGCCGTCGGCTTTGATCATAATTAGTCGTGTCGCAACTGGTAGCGAAGCATTCAACCGACCTTCGTAACTGACACTGCAGGTCGCGATTATTATTCGCATATCTTCTAACGCTTGACGCGTTCTCGCATTCTTTTTTGGATCAGTTCGCGACGTTGTTGAAGTTCGCGATAAGTCAAACTGTTCGTTTCTAATTCGACGCCAAGTCCAGCTTTCACACTGTCAAGGTTTATCTCAATTGTGTTGTGGTCGATACCTAGTTCGCGACCCAGTTGCTCACCGTGTCGCTGGGCAAACAACATTGAGATCGCCGCAATCTCGCCGAGCAAGTCAAGGTCTGGCGCGAGACGAGAAATTGCACCATCAAGAAAAACCATGTTCTTGACATACAGCATTAATTCTTTTGGCATTTTTGCGCCGTATCCAAGAAGCGCCTTCATAATTCGTTGTACTTCTTTGACAAGTTCGTCAGCGGAGAGTTTTGTTGGATCAATTGGTGGACGATCTAGGCCAAGATCAATAATCACCGCGTCTAAGTCAGTATCCATTGGCAGAGCGCCAAGATCGCGCAACGCTGTGACTTGGCCCATGACATCGTTCGTTGTTGCGCCAAGCATCAAGCGAAGAAATGCAAGACGGCGTGCGCCACTTAGTCGACCGACGATGCCGAAATCTAATAGTGCAGTTCGACCATCTTTCATTACAAATAAGTTTCCACCATGAAGGTCGCCATGAAATGCGCCGTGGATCATCGCACCTTCCATAAACGCAATCATCCCTGTGCGAATCACCGCTTCGGTGTCTATGCCGGCATTTTTCATTCCGACGACATCGTCAAATTTGAATCCCTCAAGTCGCTCCATAACCAAAACGCGCTGTGTAACTAATTTTGGGTGTGGACGCGGAACGATGTAACCAGTTTGATTTAAGTCTTTAAGAATCTGCGCGATGTCGATCATGTTGTCGGCTTCCATTCGGAAGTCAAGTTCTTCGACAATTGTCTCGGCAAACAGCTCAACAAGCGCGGGCGGATTAGCCAACGCCGCAATCTTCAACCGACCCACAAGGTGTGGCGCCAACCACGACATAACTTTCAAATCTTTTCGCACTAGTTGTTTGACGTTTGGTCGTTGCACTTTGACCACAACTGTTTCGCCGGTCAGCAGGCGAGCCAGGTGAACTTGTGCGATTGATGCGGCAGCTAATGGAGTGGTTTCAAAGAATGCAAAAGTATCGGCGATTTTTCCACCGAGGTCTTGCTCGACGACTTTGCGCACATCTTCAAATGACTCTGCTGGTACTTGATCTCGACAAAGTTTGAATTCATCAACAAGTTCGGTCGGAAATAATCCTTCTCCACTTGAAATTATTTGGCCAAGTTTGATATAGGTTGAGCCAAGTTTTTCTACTGCTTTGCGCATCCGCTTTGAAATATCAGTTCTTGAATCTTCTGCGCAAGCAAAGTGATTAAGTTTTTTGTGCCACAACCAAGGCAGCAGTGCTGCAACGAGCGTGCGCATCACAACTAACAGGCGAAGCACAGGAGGTATTCGCGAAGGTTTGGTTAGCACGGGTACTTCTTTGCGCGCGGCCTGACGCAAAACTGGTGCGATAGTTAGCCAGCTAATTTGATTGCGATCTAAAACCCAAGGTGGGTTATCGCTAAATGCGCCCCATTCAAGATCAGTCATTGAAACAGTCTGCCGTTTAACGAGCAGATTTACGCAACGCTGCGAGCACTGGCTCAGCAAGCTCGGCGCGACAGACAATTAAATCAGGCAGCCAAGTGTCGGCTTGATTGTAAATAAGTTCGCTTCCGTCAATGCGACTCGTAAATAAACCTGCTGCGCGAGCAACTGCAACAGGTGCAGCAGAGTCCCATTGATGTTGCCCGCCGGTGTGTAGATATATGTCACACTCACCGAGTACAACAGACATCGCTTTGGCGCCGGCTGATCCGAGTCGCACCGCTTCGCATCCAAGTGCATCAGCGACCAAAATTGCTTCGCGAGGTGTTCGTGTTCTCGACATCACAAGCCGCGGTGGGCCATCATGTTTCTCAGGTGTTTTATAAATTGGATCAGTTGACAGTGTTAATTCAATTGCCGGCAAACTCACAGCACCTGCGACAAGCGCACCATCACTAGTTTCGCTACTTTCCCATAGTGCGACATGCACAGCCCAATCGTGTCGCTCTGGTTCGCTGAACTCTTGAGTGCCGTCAAGCGGATCAATTATCCAAACTCGCTTCGCAGAAAGTCGAGCGGTGTTATCAACTGCTTCTTCGCTAAGCACTGCATCGTTTGGGCGATGTTCATTAAGTTGCGACATCAAAAATTCTTGAGCCAGTGCATCGCCAGCGTCTTTTAGATCCCAGCCGTAGAAGCCTCTGCTTACCAGTTCTTTTCGTAATTCGACAAGGCGCTTGCCAGTTTCAGTGGCTAAATATGTTGCGAATTGCGCATCGTCTCGGTATTTGAAATTTTCAGTACTAGTCAAGGTCGACGACCAAGTTTTGTCGCGTCTCGAACAACTGAGCGAAGTGATGTTTCGTCAGTTCCTGATTTTACGAGCGCAGTAATTTTTCTCTCAAGCCGTTGTGCCTGTGCTTCGTTAAATACTTCAAGCTGCGTAGTAGATGCTGCAACTGTTGCGATTAACAACACGATCGCCGCCACTGCCGTCGTTGCCCCAATTGTTGTAACTATTCCGACATTGTTACCAGCGATTGATGAGATGATCATCCCAGCGATGCCGAGCACAAAAATAACTGCACAAACGATTCGGATTCTGCGCAAAGCTGGCGTAGTCATGTTCTTATTTTCGAGAAAGCGGTTTGTATTTAATTCTCTTCGGCTGGTCAGCAGAGATTCCGAGTTCTTTTTTACGCCAAACTTCATAGTCGGAGAAGTTTCCTTCGAACCAGCGAACTTGGCTGTCTCCTTCAAAAGCCAAGACATGCGTGGCAATGCGATCTAAGAACCAGCGATCGTGACTGATGACCACTACGCAACCAGGAAAACTTTCAAGTGCAGTTTCAAGCGCACGCAAAGTATCGATGTCTAAATCATTAGTAGGTTCGTCGAGCAACAACACATTGCCAGCATTTTTCAAAAGTTTGGCCAAGTGCACTCGGTTTCGCTCGCCGCCAGAGAGATCTCCGACACGTTTTTGTTGATCGCTGCCCTTGAAATTGAAACTTGCAACATAAGCACGACCGTTTATTTCGCGATTGCCAACTTTCATCACTTCAACACCAGCGGTGATTTCTTCGTAAACAGAAGCGTCGGCGTTTAGTGTGTCACGGCTCTGGTCAACATAACTAAGTGACACGGTGTCGCCAACTGTCACGGTTCCAGAATCTGGGCTCTCTTGCCCAGTGATCATTCGAAACAGAGTTGTCTTTCCTGCGCCGTTGGCACCAATAATTCCGACGATTCCGGCAGGTGGCAAATTAAAGGTCAGATCTTCAATCAACAGTCGCTCGCCGTAGCCCTTTGAAAGATTTTTGATTTCGATGACCACATCGCCTAATCGTGGTCCAGGTGGAATCGCGATTTCTAGTTTGTTATCGCCACGCTCAGCAGCCTGTGCTTCAGCGTGAAGTTTGTCGTATG
>CAMCUE010000128.1 GCA_945878705.1 Ferrithrix thermotolerans DSM 19514
GTTGCAATGTCGGCATTGATCACATTCAGTTCAAGCGATGCCAGTGCGCCCGACAATCTGGCCAATAATGCAGAGCGGTCTTTCGTCGCAATGTTGATCATCCATTCGTGTTCATCGTTTGCTGTTCTGTGAACTTCGACTCGAGCCTGTCCAGAGCGCGGAAGCGGCTCGACAAGTTCTGCGTGACGAACTAGTTCTTCTGGCGAATGGGTCAGCACGTAACTCGCCGGCGCATTGGCGATTCGCACATGGATATTTGTATCTGTTGCGAGCGCTTGCGCTGCCCTCAACCGCACTTCAAATGGATTGTTAGAACTTGAGTCAATCAAATCAGGATGGGCGAGAACTTCTTGAACGCTCGTAACGATTTGGATCAGCGCAAAATGTTGCGTCTCGTTAATATTGTCTCGAGCATTCATTAATTGTCGGCATTGTTCAACTGTCTTTGGGTTTTTAAGATGATTTGCAATCTGAGTAATCAATCGGTCTGTAATTTGTAATGGTTCAACCTGAGTTATTGAATGCAACATTGCGCTTCCTTCAACCAACATGTTGATCTCTGAGGTAGTTGCGAGATCTAAATCGAGGCGGCGAATCGCCTGCGCCCAATCTGCGCCCGCATCATCGATATCTTTAGCGAACGCAGCCAGCAC
Source organism: Ferrithrix thermotolerans DSM 19514 (assembly GCA_945878705.1). Lineage (GTDB taxonomy): Bacteria > Actinomycetota > Acidimicrobiia > Acidimicrobiales > Ilumatobacteraceae > BACL27. The sequence goes on from CAMCUE010000128.1 coordinate 654, forward strand.
AATTTCGTCATCGTCAGTTGTAGTTGTTGACGCATTTGAGCAAATCGCATCAACAGTTGGAAACCGCAACGAATGGGTTGGGTCAAGTTCGGTGGCATCACTTGAGCGAGCAGACATTGCGCTGGCAACCTCAGGTAGCGCCCGAGAAATTAAACCAATTGCATCGAGAAATCTCCACGAACGAGCCGAGCCATAACGCAACACGCGAAGCAAACCGATAGTTGCTTGTGTGTTCCAACTCAAAGTCGCATTGCGATGAAGCGCAAACCAGTCAAGTATTTTGTCATTTGGTCGTGCATCAGATACAAGCAGAGCCGCATCAAACCCAAGTTCAACGAGCATGCTCACAGGTGGCGTGCTGTTTAGAGAGATGACTCCGTCATTAACAGAAAGCCATCCGTTCGCGGGTACTTGAGACACTAAATCAGAATCTTCGATTGCCAATTGTTCTTTGCCGAGACGCCAACGCAAAAGCGGCGGTGCGATCAATGTTGTTACGAGCACAACAACTAAAAGTGCCCCATACAAATCTTCATTCAGCACACCTGTTCGCAAACCAATTGTCGCAAAAATTAAACCAACTTCACCGCGTGGCAACATGCCAACGCCGATTGCTAACTTGTCGGCCCTGACCCCGAATGCGCCGACTGATGAAATTAGTTTGCCGAAAATAGCGACTGCGCTTAACGCGGCGGCGATGCCGAGAACTTTTGCGTTGGCCATACTTGAGATATCGGTATTGATTCCAATGTTAAGAAAGAAAATCGGAATAAAAATTTGACCAAGAGAGTTGACATCGCGTTCAACACGCTCGTGCGCGGTAATCCGCCGTAACGAAAACCCAGCGACAAACGCTCCGATGATCGGCGCGAGATGTGCGGCGTCGGCCAGAACAGCAAAGCCGAGTGTGATACCAATTGCGACAACCGGAATCGTCGCAGATGATTTACTAAGTTTTGCGATTCTCAAAAACAGAGCCGGAAAGATTGTGAGCCCGATTGTGCTGGTGATAACGAGAAACACAACAGCAAGTGCGGTAGTCGAAACGATTGTGCCGATGCCAACTGACCCGCGTTCAACGATGCGCGTGATTACCGTCAGAATTATTAAACCCAAAACATCGTCTGCCACAGCCGCGCCAAGAACAATGCGCGCTTCAACAGTCGCTAGCGCGCGCAAGTCGCCGAAAACTCTGGCGGTGATGCCGATGCTTGTTGCAGTTAGTGCTGCGCCCAAAAATAGTGATGGCATGATCTCGTTGCCAAATAACACGCCAGTGCTAACGCCGAGAGCCATCGGCGCAACAACACCGATTACGCCGACAAATAAAGAAGCGCGACCAACATTTCGCAATTCAATAACATCTGTTTCAAGTCCAACTTGCAGCAATAAAATAATTACACCCAATTCGGACATCACATACAAAATCTCGTTCGCATTTACCAAGCCCAGAACAGAATTACCAATCAAGATTCCAGCCAAAATTTCGCCAATCACCGCAGGAATTTTCAGTCGGTCGGAAACTTCGGCGGCGACTTTGGCAACGATCAAAATAATCGCTAAGTCGAGCAACACACGGCTGATGTCAAGGCCACCGTTTGCACCAGTAGCGGCCGAGTTGCCCAAAAAATCCACAAAAACTGTTTTCACAATGCACACAACTATACGAGACTTATGTTGCTGGAGTTTTAACAGTTTGTGTAAATTGCGAGCATATTGTGATTTATCACGTTGCCAATTTGTTACGCATGGACTTAAGGGCTCAAAGTCAGCAAGACTATTTAAATGCTGACTTACACCCCAGAAGCCGAGGCCCGTCGAGTAGAAATTCGCGCATGGCTCAAAGAAAATCTTCCACCAAAATGGTTTGACAAAAGTTATGAGATGACGACTGCTGAGCGCAAAGCGTTCAATGACACTTGGCCTGACAAATTATTTGCTGGTGGATGGATTTGTGCTACTTGGCCAAAAGAGTACGGCGGCAAAGGTCTGAGCACGTTAGAGGGTGTAGTGCTTGCCGAAGAATTTGCAAATGCTGGCGCCCCGATGCGTGCAGATTTTTTTGGTGACACACTTGTTGGCCCGACATTGTTGCAGTGGGGCACCGAAGAACAGAAGAAAGAATTCTTGCCAAAGATCTTGAGTGGCAAAATGCGTTGGTGTCAGGGTTTCAGCGAGCCTAATAGTGGCAGCGATCTTGCGAGCGTAAAGACGACTGCTGTTCTTGACGGTGACGAATGGATTATCAACGGACAAAAAGTTTGGACGACACAGGGTCATCACGCAGATTATTGCTTCTTGCTCACGCGAACTGATAAAGATTCGCCGAAACACAAAGGCATTTCGTATTTATTGGTTCCGATGAAACAACCCGGCATTGAAGTGCGCGGTATTACACAGCCAGATGGCACAGCAGAATTTTGTGAAGTGTTCTTCACTGACGCGCGGTGCCCGAAAGACAATGTTGTTGGCGGCGTGAATAACGGTTGGAAGGTAGCAAATAGCACACTTGCTTTTGAACGCGGGATGAGCGCTACAACCGGCTATCGCCGATTTGAAGAAGATTATAAGTTGTTCGTGGCTCAAGCCAAAGTCAACGGCAAGATCAACGACCCATCAATTCGTCAACGATTGATGCAGTACTACGCCAAGATTCAAATCTTGCGATTCAACGGTTTGCGCTCGCTTGGTTCAACATTGGCTGGCACAAAAGATTTCGGTGTGATTGCTCTCGGCGCGAGCAACAAAATGTTTTGGTCAGAAATGCATCAAAGCGCAATGGAACTCGCACTCGATATTTACGGCCCGTATTCGATGCTGGTTGATACTGGCCCGGATTCAGGCACTTGGCCGGGGGCATTGCGCGATAAACGTCGTGCGAATTACCCAGCGTCGCCAATGATGTCGAGTTTCTTTTTCTCGCGCTCAGAAACTATTTGGGGTGGAACAAGTCAGATTCAGCGCAACATCGTTGGCGAGCGCGTTTTAGCGTTACCAAAAGAACCAAAGCCTGCAGGTGGCGAGTAACTAGCATTAAAGCATGATGAACTTTCAAACTGCAATTCGTGCAGGCTTTCAAAATTTCGCGAACTTCAGAGGCCGTGCGTCTCGGGCCGAATATTGGTGGTGGGCGTTATTCACGGTGATTCTTGGTCTGGTTGGCTCTTCAATTCATTCTTCAGTTGGCAGCTTGGCACAGTTGGTGACTTTGTTGCCGTCAATCGCAGTTGCCGTGCGACGGATGCACGACACTGATCACGCGGGCTGGTGGATTTTCGCACCGATCATCAATTTGGTTTTCGCTTTACGCTCTGGCGATTCTGGTGAGAATCGGTTTGGTCCGCCGCCGCCGCCTCGCACTAGTTAATAACGCGCTAGCTATTAACGCGTTTTAGTATTTCGGCACGCGTCGTTGGTAGATGCCACCAAGCAGCGGCGAACTCAAAATAAAGTCGGCGCTGGCACGATTACAAGCCACCGGAATATTCCAAACCACGGCAATACGCAACAACGCTCGAATATCTGGGTCGTGTGGCTGGGGTTCAAGTGGATCCCAAAAAAATAACAACACATCAATACCACCATCAGAAATTCGTGCGCCAATTTGTTGATCTCCGCCAAGTGGTCCGCTGCGCATTCGTTCGAGAGTCAAGCCTGTGCTGTCAGCAATTAATTTACCTGTTGAACCAGTAGC
>CAMCUE010000129.1 GCA_945878705.1 Ferrithrix thermotolerans DSM 19514
TGCTGAGCGCTATCGAGGGTGGTGACCCTTTCGAGACATTGCGTGACGAGATCGAAGCTTTACCAGATGATGTTGCTTCTGAATTTAGAGAGACTTTGACGCCTAGTTGGAAACCAACTGAAGGTCGAATTAATAATGGAAGCGTTTGGGGTTGTCTGGCAGACGCTGTTTGGGCTGTACGAAACTCAACGACATTTGAAGAGACAGTCACAAGTGCAATTAATTTGGGCGACGATACCGATACGGTCGCATGCGTGGCTGGAGCAATTGCCGGCGCCATGTATGGAATACAAGCAATCCCCTCTCGCTGGACGACATATCTAAATGGCACCGTCACAACACCGAAGGGTGAAGTTAACTTTGATAACGCATCTCTAGGACGATTGAGTCGCAAACTTGCAAACCTGCCCCCCGCTCCTAATAATGCCGACGAAACTTCCGCAGGCCCAGTAGAAATAGAAGCCAAACTGTTTGCTGCTAACCGATCAGGTGCAGCCAACGCGCCCGATGACTGGGCAATTGTTTCGCTCTGCCTAGTTGGTGATCGATTTAAACAGCATAAATTTCGTCGCGAAATTTACTTAATAGATAAACCCGATGAGGCTAATCCAAATCTTGAAATGGCAGTCGCTGATGCACTAGCGACTGTTGATGCGTTTCTCGATGAAGGCAAAACCGTGCTAGTTCATTGCCACGGCGGCCGGTCACGAACTGGTCTAATCCTCAAAGCTTGGACAATGAAGAAAGAGGGCTGGACTGGCGCAGTTGGTGAACAAAAAGCCCACGAGTGGCTCGCCACAAAATGGCACATGTACTCAAATACCCACTTCAAGCAATTTCTAGTCAAGAACTTCTGAGTTAATTATGTCATCAAAATCATTCAATATCGTCTACGCCACGACGCTGACACCCCTGCTTGAGCAACTTGGCAAAGATCTTTCAGCACCGTTAGCAGACCCATTTACACCTGAAGTTGTCGTAGTTCCGAATTCGGACGTGGCGCGATACCTGAAGCGTGAGCTTTCAAGAACGCTTGGGGCCTCTGGTTTCGACGACGGCATAGTCTCAAACATTTCATTTATCTACCCACGACAACTGATCAACGCCAATTTACAATCACCACTTAACAATCTCTCAAGCAAATGGGACGCCGAACAGTTGACTTGGATGATTGTCGACACCCTGCTGGCCAATAAAGAAACAATTCAAGCCCCCAGCTTTGAAACTTCGCCTCTTTCGATAGCACGTCGTATCGCATCTCTTTACGACCGCTATGTATCACACCGGCCTGAAATGTTAAATCATTGGGCTCGAGGTGGCATTGACGATGGCACTTCGAACAGTGAGCGCCCGAATGATGTCAAAGGAGATCAACTATGGCAACAAAAATTATTCGCTGAACTTTCGAAGACGTTAAAAACCAGAGAACCCGATTCGGCTAGAGCCATTGACAATCTTGATGACTTTAAAAGTGCCCTCAACTCAAAATCTGTCCTTGAGTTACCCTCACGAATCAGTGTGTTTGGCATCAGTGCACTAAGTCGCGGTGCTCGACAAGTTTTGGAGGCAATTTCAAATGTCAGCGATGTCAATATTTATCTGATTTACTTTGCGGGCGATAAGTGGCCCAATTCAACACCCACCTCAACCGTGATTCGTCAGGGCTTCGAAATTTCTGGACCTACGCACTATTTGTCGAGGCGCTGGGGGGCTCAAACAATTGAGAGTGCTGCAGTGCTTGGAAATTCACAAAGAAGTTTTCTAAGCAGTGGTTCGTTGAAAAAGACCCTGCTCGGCTCGATTCAAAGTGACATAGCCAACGATGTGCAGCCACCGCAGTCCAGCCTTTCAACATCAGATATTGCCGCGATAAAACACACAAGTGACGGGACCATTCAAATTCATGCTTGTTACGGACTGGCCCGTCAGGCCGAGGCGCTTCGCGACTCGATACTGCACTTGATGAATGAAGATCAGTCACTTCGCCTTCGTGACATCGCAATTTTGTGTGGTGATGTTCAGAAATCTGCCCCGATACTCAATGCGGTATTTGCGCCAAGTAAAACCCAGTCAAAAAATTTACCAAAACTTGATATCAATGTGGTGAATAACAGCGTCAGCACCCAAGATCCTTCGGTCGAGGCATTTCTAGCCCTATTGCACTTGTTTACTAGTCGTTGTTCACCCGCAGATGTGCTCGACGTTGCACAACTCGAGCCGATTCGTCGCACTTTTGACTTCGACGACGAAGCGCTGGCATTGATCAGCACGTGGTCTGAGCAGATCGTTATTCGATATGGCCTAGACGCCGATCACCGCCAGAAGCACGGCATGAAAGATTCGCTGTCTCTTGGTACATGGGCGCAAGCACTCGATCGACTATTCACGGGTGTGGCTGTGCCAGGTGAAGTTGATCGACTTGGGCCTGGGGGAGTTGTTCCATACGACGGCATCAGCGGTAGCGATCTCACGACTGCAGGAGCGATTGCCGAGTTTATTGTGCGCATCGAAAAATTCGCCAAAGAATTTGTTCCAATGAGCATTCAAGACTGGTGCGCGACACTGCTAAAAATTATCGAGCAATTCATCTCGGTAAGCAAACGCGATAGTGAGCAACTAATCAAACTCAAGTCAGCAGTCAATCAGATTCGTCAAAATGCTGGAGACATCAGCAAAGCTTCAGCAGAAAAAAAATTCAGTGTGGCTGAATTGACTCACATGTTTAAAGAATCTCTGGCTGACGGTTTTGGAATGCTCAGTTCAAAATTTGAGGCGATAACTGTGTCGGGTTTTGAGAATTCAGCGCATATTCCCTTTCGAGTTCTTTGCATCTTCGGTGCCGATGAATCAGCGTTTGCCGGTTCGCACAGCGATGGTGACGATGTCCTGTCAATCAATCCATGTGTTGGAGAGCCGGTTTACTCGCTAGACGGTCGACAGAATTTACTTAATGCATTAATGAGCACTTCTGATAATTTAATTATCACCTGCACTGGGTCGGATATCACAAATAATAAGGAGACTCCGCTTGCCGTACCAGTGCAAGAACTTTTAGAACTCGCAAATCAATATGTTTATAATTATTTTCGCGATGGTAATAGTTTTGGTGAACAAACCATCCTGGTGCGACACCCCCGACAAAACTTTGATGAAGAGGTTTTAACCCCAAATTTGGTCTTTAAGCACAAGCCGTTTACGTTTGACGAGCAATCTAAAGCGGCTTACGAAGTGCTCAACGCTAAGCAAAATCTAGACACGATTAAAGAACAAACCATCCCCGAATTAGTACCTGAATTAAAGCATGAACAAACAGACCTCAAAAGTCTTGTTGATGTCGTTACAAATCCGACCGAGTACTTCGTTAAGTCAATACTGAAAGTACGAATCCCAAAGATGCCTTCGGACTCTGACAAGCGAGACAACACAATTCAAGGTGATGGTGTTCTTAATTTAACAATTGACGCCCTCAGCAAATCAAGCGAGGGGCGCCAACTTTTAGATCAGATTTTTAAATCTGATCAAGACTTCACCACCATTTCAGAAGCCTGGGCGGCTCTTAGACCATTTTCGGGTCAGTTGCCGCCAGGAAAACTTGGTGAACTGATTATTGGCGAGATCAAAGCTGAGTTAAGCGAGATGATTTCAAAGCTACCCGCCCACTTGCAATCATTAAGTGGTGGCACAGATACTGATTGTGAAATCTCGTTCAATGACACCACTACGACATTCCGAGTCGCAAACACACAAGAAAATGACTTCGCTCGTGTCTTGTATAAGCGGTTCAACGAATCTCTGATCTTTGAACCTTGGATTGAACTTGCAATTCTTACACTTCACGAAAAAGGCAAGTATTTTGAGGCCCATCTCGTAACTCGGGGAGAAAGTGATGATACTAAGGAAAAGAAACAACCCAAAAGAAAACACTTTGCACTTAAGGGAGCGACAAATGAAGACCGTGTCTTAAGTGCTGAAAGAGTGCTTACTTGTGTTTCGAGCATGTTCATGGCCGCTTCAGCTGGCCCAGTACCTCTTTTTGAGCACGCTTCAAAAGATATGTCCAAATCTGAGAACGAGAAAAAAGCAGAGATTGTTAAAGCCATCGAGACAGACCTTAAATACTCAGCCGAGCTCAATTACATATTTGGCGACAAAGAGCCAGACGAAATCCTTGCAGAATTGGCCGAAAAAGAAGATTACGAACGACTTGGTCAAGATACGCCCCAGAATGAAGATGATTTTATTAGTAAAGCTCAATTATTTGCAGAGTTTGTTTATGTCGCCCTTGAAGAAACAATAGATTACCTTCAACAAA
>CAMCUE010000130.1 GCA_945878705.1 Ferrithrix thermotolerans DSM 19514
GCCGGAATGGAAGTCGCCGAAGCAGCATCAAAAAGTTTGAAGCGAGTGCATCTTGAATTAGGTGGCAAAGCGCCTGTCATTATTTTTGATGATGCCGATATTGATCTCGCTGTTGAGACGATTGCAATGACTGGTTATTTCAATGCCGGTCAAGATTGCACCGCTGCAACTCGCGTGATTGCTGGCCCGAAGATTTATCGCGACTTCGTTGACGCGCTAACTGAACAAGCCAAGAAAACGAAAACTGGCAAACCAGATGAAGATGTTTTGTACGGGCCACTCAATAATGAAACACACTTAAGCAAAGTTAAAGGCTTTCTTGACCGAGTGCCGAAGCACGCAAAGGTCACGACCGGTGGCTCACAAGTTAACGGCGCTGGTTATTTCTTTGAACCAACTGTTGTCTGCGATTTGAAACAAACCGATGAGATGATTCAAAACGAAATGTTCGGACCAGTAATCACCGTGCAACAATTCAGCGATGAACAAGAAGCATTGAAGTGGGCAAACGGAGTTGAATACGCACTCGCCTCTTCGGTGTGGACACGCGACTTGGGTCGTGCGATGCGCATGACAAAGAATCTCGATTTCGGTTGTGTTTGGGTTAATACACACATACCGATGGTTGCCGAAATGCCACACGGTGGATACAAAAAATCTGGGTACGGCAAAGATCTCTCTGCTTACGCTTTAGATGACTACACGCGCATCAAGCACGTGATGATCAATTTGAATAGCTAAATAGCGACTGGCGCTTGCAATCGCTTTGCGGTCGCCTGCAATAAGCGATCAAGAATCGTTGCCATAATCACAATCGCAATGCCAACTTCTACTCCGAGCCCTGAGTCTGGTTTAGTCAACGCTTCAATCGATCGATAACCGAGACCGCCGCCGCCCACCATTCCAGAAATAATCGCCATCGCCAGAACCATCATCACCATCTGATTAATTGCCAAAATAATTGATGGCATCGCCAATGGCACTCGAACACCCCACAGCACTTGTCGTTGCGTCGCACCAAATGTTGTTGCTGCCTCAAGTGATTCATAATTAACTTGGCGGATTCCAAGACTGGTTAACCGTATGCCCGGCGGAATCGCATAGACGACTGCAGCCACGATGCCAGGAACTGGACCAACCGAAAAAATCATCACAAACGGAATTGCATAAACCAGACACGGAATCGTCTGCATTGCGTCAAGCACCGGTGAAATTATTGATTCGGCGCGTGGTCTGCGGCCAAGCCAAATCCCCAATGGCAACGCAATTAAAATTGAGATGATCACGGCAACAACTGTCTGCGCGAGAGTGTCGACCGAATCTGGCCACCTGCCAGTCAACCCAATAAATGTGATGCCACCGGCAGTCAATAACGACAACTTCCAGCCGGCAACGTAATAAGAAAACGCGCTAGCGACAACAACAATTGCTTGCCAAGTAATCGTCTCATTGAACAAAGTTTGTGCACGCACAAGAATCTCGCGCACAACAAAATCATTGAACGGTCTAGTTACAACATCAAACGTCGTGCGAAACCATTTGAACCCAGTATCAATTGGGTCAGCGAACGAAGTTCCCCAAGAAAACGGAAACTCGACCCAACCAAAAACGCGACCGATGACTGCCATTACAGCAAGGCAAATTAGACCTATATATAGGGCATTGCGTTTGATGCGGATTCTTTGTGCGCCGGGATTTGAAACGAGCGACATACTGACGCGGTCAAGCACGAGTGCAACGGCGACGACGGCGAGACTGACGATAAGCCCGCGGCCTGGTTGAAGGCGACGAACGGTTTGATTTATTTCTTGACCAAGACCGCCTGCACCAACCAATGTTGCAATCACGACGATTCCAAGCGCCATCATCACGGTTTGATTGATCCCCGTAATAATCGACGGCACGGCTAATGGCAACTGTACTTTTGCAAGAACTTGTCGTTTAGTAGCACCAAACATTTGGGCGGCTTCAACTGCGGATCTTGGCACTTGCTGAATGCCGAGTGCGGTGAGTCGAATCATCGGTGGCAACGCGTAAATAACGGTGGCAATCGCTGCAGGTGCTGGACCGATACCAAAAACTAAGACAATTGGGATTAAATAAACCGTTGCGGGCACAGTCTGCATTCCGTCAAGAATCGGACGCAGTATAGATTCGGTGCGCGTGTTCAAAGCAGTAAGTACTCCGAGTGGTACACCAACCAACACACACATCAAAACTGACACGGCCATAAGCGAAATTGTGACAATACTTTCTGACCAGACACCAACTATGCCCGGGTAGACGACTGCAAACGCGGCAAAAACCGCGACTCCCCATCGGCGTGTGCGAGCGATAACGGCAAACACAACAATCGCCGGAATAAACCAAGGCAGCCAAGTGAAAAATGATTCAACACAGTTGAGGCCAAACTCAACGACCGAAATCAATGGATTGAAGAAAAACTTGAATGACCAATTGCTGCTGCGATTCTTGCGAACCCATGACTGCACACCAGTAATTGGTTCAGCAATGCCGATGTTTAGCGATTCTGGAAACCCCCGAGTGCCAAATGTCTGAGCAGCAATTATTAAAACAAGCAAGCCGCCGATTCGGCTCTTCATTTTTGTTCGGCCTGCAAAATCTTGGCAACACTCTGACGATTGACGATGCCAATGGCCTTGTTGGTCGCATCAGTAACTGTGATCACTTCATCGCCCTCAAGCAACATCGGAATAATCGTTTCGATTTTTGCAGTCGACATCACGGTTCGGCTATTTGCTGCTGCTGTGCCTGCAATCGTAACGGTCTTGACGCTCAACACTTTTGCGCGTGGCACATCGTTGACAAATTCGCGAACATATGGTGTTGCTGGCGACGAAACTATTTCTTCTGGGGTGCCGACTTGATCAAATGACCCATCCTTCATAATCGCAATTCGATCGCCAAGTCGCAGTGCTTCGGCAAAGTCATGAGTGATAAACACAACCGTGCGTTGCATTGTTTTTTGCAATCTAATCAGTTCGTCTTGCATTTCTTTGCGTATTAATGGATCAAGCGCAGAAAATGGTTCATCGAATAACAAGATCTGCGGGTCAACGGCGAGCGCGCGGGCAAGACCAACACGCTGTTGCATTCCACCAGAAAGTTGTTGTGGATAATGATCAGCCCACCCGTCAAGACCGACAGTCTTTAAAATCTCGGTTGCCTTTGCGATTCGCGCCTGCTTATCAATTTTCTGAACTTCAAGTCCGTAGGCGATGTTGTCAATTACTTTACGATGCGGAAACAAACCAAAGTGCTGAAACACCATCGACATTCGACCGCGCCGAACTTCACGCAATTGTTCTTCGTTCATCGCCAACAGATTGTCGCCACTCAACGAGACTTCACCTTGAGTTGGCTCAATGAGTCGTGACAGACATCGAATCAGAGTTGACTTACCTGACCCAGACAAACCCATCACCACAAACGTCTCGCCGCGTGCAACACTGAACGAAACATCGCGAACTGCGACTGTTTGCTGAGTCTGTTGCAAAATATCACTTCGGCTCATGCCGTTTTTTACCAGTTCAATGGCACGACTGCCGTCTCCTGGGCCAAAAACTTTCCATATATTGCGCAGATCTAGCGCTGGTAAATCCCCCGATTCCATTCACGCAACAATAGTGCGATCTATCGGTGATACACCAAAATTGCTAAGGTGATATGAAGCCTCAACAGGGGCAAGAGCCAATTCAAGGGGAAAATATGAAATTACAGAGCAGGAAATTTACCGTCGGTTTATTTGCCGTCGGCGCAATGTTGTTCGCCGCATGTGGCGGTAGCGATAGTGCAACCGAGGCTGTTAGCGAAGATACGACGGCAGCGGCGGCAGAGGCAACAGCAGGACCAGCATGTGCGGGCACAGAGACGATCAAGATTGCACGCAACAACTGGACAGCCTCAATGATTGAGGTTGAAATCGTCAAGCAACTGATTGAGAAAAACTTGTGCAACCCAGTTGAAATCGTGGACATTGATGAGAACGCGATGATTCCTGGAATGTCAACTGGCGACATTGATGCCAACGTTGAAGTATGGCCATCGGGTTTCACTGCTGAAGAGCAAGCATTTATCGATGACGGTTCGGTTGTGAATATGGGAACGCTTGGAGCAATTGGCAAAATTGGTTGGTTCGTTACACCAAACGCACTTGAGCAGTTCCCACAACTCTCATCATGGGAAGGTTTGAAAGACCCAGAAGTTGTCAAAGCATTTGCAACTGCAGCGACTGGCGCACAAGGCCGAGTCTTGGGCATGGACCCATCGTTCT
>CAMCUE010000131.1 GCA_945878705.1 Ferrithrix thermotolerans DSM 19514
ATGCAACTTTTAAGACTTCGAACACTTTGTAGTGGCGCAACCGGAGTGCGACCAGTTGTTGCCGAAACAATCGCGGCGATGCTAAATGCGTCGATTACACCAGTTGTATACGAATACGGATCACTCGGTTGCAGCGGTGACCTCGCCCCGCTTTCGCATTGTGCACTTGCGTTAATGGGAGAAGGCGAAGTTTTTGACAGACTCGGTAACCGCCGGCCCGCGCTTGATGTTCTAAACGAAAATAAAATCAAGCCGATAGTTCTACGCGAGAAAGAAGGTCTTGCGCTAATAAACGGTACCGACGGAATGCTCGGGATGTTGTTGTTGGCGATCACAGATCTCAATGAACTTTGCACCCTCGCCGATATCGCGACTGCACTTAGTGTTGAAGCACTTCTTGGTACAGATCAAGTTTTTGCCCCAGAAATGCACGAGCCGCTACGGAATCATCCAGGTCAAGTTGCAAGCGCAGCAAATATTTTTAACTTGCTCAAGAACTCGCCGCTAGTGGCATCGCATCGCCAAGATGACACCCGTGTTCAAGACGCTTACTCATTGCGATGTGCGCCGCAAGTAAACGGTGCAGTGCGCGACACCGTCACGCACGCGCTAAATGTTGCGCAACGAGAACTCAGTGCGATGATTGATAATCCAATTGTCACAAGTGCTGGCGAGATTCGCTCAAATGGCAACTTTCACGGCGCTCCAGTTGGATATGTTTTAGATTTTCTGGCAATCGCCACGTGCGATCTCGGCTCAATCAGTGAGCGCCGCACCGATCGCTTACTCGACGCGAATCGTTCAATGGGTCTGCCTGCATTTTTGGCGTTCAACGCTGGTGTTGACTCGGGCCTGATGATTGCGCAATACACACAGGCCAGCATGGTTTCAGAAAATAAACGACTTGCGGTTCCGGCAAGTGTTGACTCAATCCCAACTAGTGCAATGCAAGAAGATCATGTCTCAATGGGATGGAATGCCGCGCGAAAATTACGTCTCGCGATTAACAACCTGCGGCGCATTCTGGCTATTGAAATTCTCGCAGCCTCACGAGCGATTGATTTTCGTGCACCACTTACCGCTTCGCCAGCACTGACAAAAGTTATCACCGAAGTTCGCAAAGTTGTTGACGGTCCGGGTCCAGACAGAATTCTTTCTCACGAGATGGCGCAGATTGAAAGTCTTGCGAAATCTAGTTTGATTCGTCTCACCGCCGAGTCTGTGACCGGCCCACTCAACTAAAACCCCAATTACTTTTGTGCACCTAAGTGCTACAATGTAGAACATGCGTCAAGTCGGTATCCGAGCACTTAAACAAAATGCATCAGAGGTAATCGCCGAAGTAACTAACGGTGAGACCATTATCATCACCGATCGAGGCAGACCAGTTGCCCAGATATCACCGTTGCCGAATTCACAATTGGCAATACACATTGCCAGCGGCATGATCGTTCGCGCAAAGAATTCTAAAAAGAAATTGCCTCAGCCAATTTCACGAAAACCAAATACACCATCGCTGAGTGATTCGCTAATAGAAATGCGCAACAAAGAGCGGTACTAGTGGCATACGTCATTGATTCATCCGCGCTTGTCAAACTAATTGTCAACGAGCAACATTCAAAGAGCCTAAGTAGTTGGATTGACGGCTGTAAACAAGATCTATTTATCTCAGAACTGGCACGAACAGAAGTAAGCAGGGCTATCGCCCGAGTTGATCCAAACTTGAATAAACAATTCAATGCAATTGTGACCCGGTTCGGCGTTATTAGAGTTTCAACTCAAGTTCTAACAATTGCCGCATTTCTCAGCCCGACAACCTTGCGCACGTTAGACGCAATTCATCTTGCGTCGTGCGTGATTCTTGGAGACGACCTAACTGGGTTTGTTACATATGACAACGCCCAGGCGAGCGCCGCAACACAAAATAAGATTGAAGTGTTTACGCCGTAGTTTTTTAAAAATTACTTAACGATGTAAGTAATCGTCTTTATCATTTGATCAAGATTCTTTGAGCCTTCGGCTGAAAGTGTGACTGAACAAATGCCAGGCTTCCTGAACTCAATCTTGACACTTGAAGTGCCAGTTGTTGTGCAGATTGAACGAGTCTCAGGACTTGTCACCAATACTTGTTGACCTTTTGATGTCACAAGTTTGCTAGCGCTGATTGAAACTGAAGTGCCGGCTTTATATTTTGCGCCGTCTTTTTTGAGACCAAGACTCGCAACCGTCACATCTTGGGTTGGCAAAAACTTTAACGGTACAACCGTGTCAAGATTAGTGTCTGTTATTCCGCGGTGGTCACGATAAACAAAAATTGAGCAGTTATTCACACCACACTCATATGTTGTACTGACTTTATTTGCGTCAACTTTTGTAAAACTTGAACGCAATGTTAGGACCAATTCAGTGCTCGCCGATTGTGAACCACGCGAGGCATCAGTAGTTGCCCAAATCATTGTGCCTTGTTCTGTAAGGCTGCCGTTGCAAATCAGACCAGTTGCGGCCCGTTGACCCATTTGCGCCTTAAAACACTGCGAGATATACACGCCTTGCCCAGCAGGAATGCTCGACAATTTAATTGAGACAACTTGAAGGTCAGCGAGTTTTGTAGTTTGACTTAAAGCGACGCCAACTGCAGCCGAAACGGGCGATGCAACCAGAGAGAAAGCTCCAGCGGAAACTAAAAGCGCGAGTGCTGTGCGAAGTATTGATTTGCTTTTCATATAAAAATCCTTTGTATCGGGGGGTGCTACAAAATAATTAATTAGCTATGGATTCGTGTTAAATGTGATCGGCACAAAAACATCTTGTGTTCGATCGGTATACCGCAAATGATCAGAACGGGTCACCACACCACACTTAACTAAAGTGCAATCTAAGTCTCCGCTCTTTGCAACAACGAGCAACGTTATGTTAAAAGAACCATCAGGCTGAAACTCAGTTGTGAGACCGATTGCATAGCTCGGCGGATTCGAACTAACCCAAACTGAACTCGGCGACGAACCGTCGATATTTATCCCACCAACACAAGTAGATTGCGGTCCTGGTGCTGCTTGAGTGCAGACGATTACATACACACCTTTTGTAATGTCATAACCCGATCCGCGTACTGTGACGGAAGTCCCATTTGGATTTAAGTTTGTTGTCTGACTTACCGTAAGTTTTGGACGACCAATTGTGGTTTGGTTTGAAACTGAAGTTGATACTTGCTTTTGTGGAACTGAAGGCAAAACTAACGTCGTCCCCGTAGTTGCAACTACCGGCAGAGATTCGGTCGGACTCGTACTCGCCGCTGACGTTGTTGTCCCTGAACCCACCGAACTTGCAGTGCTAGTTGAACTTGAAGTAGCCACTGTTGTTTGAGCTGTTTGAGTGGTTTGGGTCGCCGATGAACAACCACCAATTAAAACTGTCATCAGCAACGGAGCGACAAATTTCATCTCCGCAAATTCTACCAATCTGCATCGCACTAGTAGATTGAAAAGGCTATGGCCAAAGGTGAGATGTGACGAAAAGCCTTAATCAGCGAACCTGTATTAACAGCACAACTCGCTCAATCCTGATGCTTATTTTCGCAGTCGCTTTCACTCAAGCAGCAACGTCTTGCACCAATTCAAGTTCAAAATCAACGCCAACAACAAGCATCCCAAGTTTGTTAACCGCACGACCAATTGTGATTGCTGCAGCAGATTTTGAACTACCAATTACCGACAATGCGAAATCCAAACTTCCCGTAACTGTCAAATCTGCAGACGACCAAACTGTCACGGTCACTGACACTTCACGAATAATTGTTTTAAATGATGCGATCGCAGAAATTGTCATCTCACTCGGATTTTTTGAAAACATCATCGGTCGTGACGCCACGACGACTCTCGAAATGCTTAAAGCGATTCCAAAAGTGAGTAGTGGACACGATGTCAGTGCCGAAAGCGTGCTGGCATTAAGTCCGACACTGATAATCGGTGATACTCGATCTGGGCCACCGGAAGCAATACAACAATTGCGAGGCGCAGGCGTATCAATTTTGCTCGCTCCAGAAGTTTGGCAACTAAGTGATATCGCACCACGAATTTCACTTATCGCCGAGGCTCTTGGCGTTAAAGAATCTGGACAGAAACTTCTTCAAGAAACTCAAACACAAATAGATCAGGCACTCACCGAATCAAAAACAAATCAGATAAATCCGCGTGTTGCATTTTTGTATGTCCGCGGGACCGCTTCGGTTTTTCTACTTGGCGGCAAGGGATCTGGTGCC
>CAMCUE010000132.1 GCA_945878705.1 Ferrithrix thermotolerans DSM 19514
GAGTTTTGTTGTGCTTACAGCGATCGGTAGCGCCGTCTGGAATATTGCGCTTATTGGAGCTGGTGCAGTATTGAAAGACCAGTGGGATCGAGTCGGCGACTACGTCGGAGTTTTTCAATGGGTCGTTATTTTGGCGATTGTCGTTTTCGCAGTAAGGTTTTTGATTTCACTAGTCAAACGCCGACGAATCAGCACAACAATTTAAGTAGTTTCAATGAAAGCATCTGATTCAACGCCAGTTGCTTACACGTTGCGAAACGGTATTCAAGAATCATTTCATGACGGCGCCGTCGTTTGTCTTGAACGAGACGGATCAATTGCGTTTAGTGCTGGTTCGCCGACAGCAGTAATCTTCCCGAGGTCTTCAACAAAGCCATTTTTAGCAACTGCGATGGTTGCTGCAGGTTTAAAGCTTCCGCCAAATCTTCTCGCACTCGTGTGTGCAAGTCACGATGGTCGACCAGAACACTTGCAAACCGCACGCGAAATACTGTTAAGCGCTGGGCTTGAAGAAAATGCTTTGCGCAACACTAAAGATTTGCCACTTGATGATGATGCAGCGCGCGAAGTTGTTCGCGGCGGCGGCGTTGCAACTTCGCTGCAAATGAATTGCTCTGGCAAACATTCTGGAATGTTGGCGACTTGTGTCGCCTGTGGCTGGGCACACGACGAAACTTATTTGGATCAAAATCATGAGTTGCAGCGTTGCATCACAGAGATGATGCCAGAACTAATTGGTGAGAATGTTGCGCACATCGTCACTGATGGTTGTGGTGCACCAGCGCACGCGATGACGTTGGTCGGCCTAGCACGCGGATTTCGTGCTGTCGCAATATCAAAAACTGGTTCGCCGGCGCGAGTGGTTGCAGACGCAATGCGTGAGCATCCGCAAATGGTTGGTGGGCCGACGCGCGATGTGACGCTGCTGATGTCGGGCATTGCTGGTCTCGTTGCCAAAGATGGCGCCGAGGGTGTTTATGCTGCTGCATTGCCAGACGGTCGAGCCATCGCATTGAAAATAGCCGACGGCGCGAATCGCGCACGACCACCGTTAATGCGTGCCGCGCTAACTGCACTTGGCATTGATATCTCTGGTGTTGACCCGCGTGCGTTTGAGTCGCCGATTTTTGGGCATGGGCGAGTTGTAGGTGAAGTACGTGTTATAGATAATCTTTTGTCATCATGACACTTCATCATCAGACAAAAACTTTTCTTGAGTTACTTGCTTCGCGCGGCGAACCACCGCTTGAGCAGATGACGCCAACCGAGGCGCGAGCAATGATCCGCAAATATTATGTTGCGTCAGAGCACCCAATTTTTTCGCAACGCAATATTGACGCAGGCGGTGTGCCCGCGCGTTTGTATTCGCCGTCTAGCGAAAAGAATTTAGGTTTGTGCGTTTTTATTCACGGCGGTGGGTGGGTGTTTCACAATCTTGATGACTACGACGATGTTTGCCGACGGATTGCAATGCAGTCCGGGCACGCTGTTTTGAGTATTGACTATCGATTGGCGCCAGAGTTTGCGTTTCCGACTCCACTCGAAGATTGTCTTGCGGCGACGCGTTGGGCGCATGAAAACGCAGCATCGTTAGGTTGCGATGCGAACCGAATGGTCGTGTGCGGAGACTCTGCCGGCGGAAACTTGTCGACGCTTGTCGCGCAGCATTCTGGTGTGGCTTTCAAGATGCAGTTGTTGATTTATCCAGCGACAGATGCGCGATGCATTAGTGAGAGCTACCGCAAAAATGCGCTTGGTTACTTGTTGACTGCTCCGGCGATGCAATGGTTTTATAGTCACTATTTTTCAGGCGGTAAAGGCAGCGTCACTGACCCAATGGTTTCTCCACTATTGGCTAGTGACGAAGTGTTGGCCAAGATGCCGCCGACATTTATTATCACTGCCGAGTACGACCCGTTGTGCGATGAGGGTGAACAATATGCAAAGCGGCTCAGCGAGTTAGGCGTGCCGACTACATGCGTTCGGTATTTCGGTCAGATCCATGCATTTGTGACTCGTTCGGCGTTTCTTGACGATGGATATTTGGCGATCGCGCAACTCGCCGACGCAATTCGCCGCAACTGCGCAAACTAAAAAAGCCCCATTTTTATTTGCGCCTCGCAAACGACTAGCTAGTTAATTAATTCGCCGTCGCGTTCGCGCGGGGCAAAAAATTGACGAATCAGTGGCTCAAAATGTTCAAGTGGCTCACTTTTGTAGTCGGCGTCGAATGCAACTTGGTCGTACTTCGCGCAAAACTCGGCCGTGTAGTCAAAATATTCGCTATCGCGGAACTTTTCACGAGCATCTTTATCTAATCCAATGTGTTGCCAAAAGTAGTAGCCCTGAAAGATTCCATGGTGCTCAACTAGCCAATGATTGGCAGGTGACACAACAGGATACAAAATCGCTGCGGCAACTGACGCGTGGTTGTATGGCGAGAGGTTGTCGCCAATGTCGTGAATCAGTGCGCACAAAACATATTCATCGTCGCGACCGTTGCGTTGGGCCAGTGTCGCAGTTTGTAGACAGTGCTCAAGACGATTTACAGGGAAGCCGCCAAAGTCGTGTCGCAAATAATCAAGTTGCTCGATGATGTGATCGGCCACGCGCGATTGCGTAACTTGAAGTTGGACCATGATGTTGTCCCAATCTTGCTTTGTTGATTCTCCAAAAGATTTGAAATTCGCACGAGTCTCAAGTTCATTGCTTGAAGTCTGGGCAATGTGTGATGTGTCAATTGTCATGAGCCGAGACTATGTCGCGATTCGTTGCTTTCGCTAGTTCGCTGGCTGAATCACTGGCCTGATTTATGGTGTCGGATTTTGAGGGCAACGGTGTCGGGGGTCACATGAAACGGCGTAAATACAGGGTTTTATTGGGTATCACACAATGTTTATGTATTCGGTGTAGTTTTTCCATTGCAGGAACCCTCCTGCAGAAACAAGGAGAAATAAAGATATGACACCAGGATTTTGGACAAGCTTTGGAGAACTCGTTCTCTTGGCAATACTTCTCGGCGCAGTCACAACCGTAGTTGATTCGGTTCTTGGCGTAGTCGGAGTAAGTGCAATGATCAAGAAGCTCCCAATTATTGGGGCTAACTGGACACTCATCATCAGCATCGTAATGATGGCAGTAATTGACCTAGACGTCGTTGGCGGCTGGGGAATTGCTCTCACAGATGACTGGATGAAGTGGGTCGCAAACGGCGCAATCGTCTTGGGCATGGTTCCTGTGAAGGATGCTGTTGTTTCAATGATTGGCAAAGGACTTCGAGCCTAAGAAGCGGTTTTCCGCAACTTAAGAATTCGAATTAATAATTTAGGAGCCGCCGGTTTATTCCGGCGGCTCTTTTATTTGCTAACAACTTGGTCAGACTTGTTGCCGTCACCAGCTCGTGATCGCCAACTGTCACACTTGTCGTGCTCTCTGCGAATTCGTCTAATAAGGTAGTTTGTAGCCAATGTTTAACAAGTTGATCAAAGCAGACACAATTCGCAAAGCCTGGGCCGTTTATCCGCGCCGATCAAAGGTTCGGATTCCGATCATGTTCGTACTTGGTTTAATTGGAACAGCGCTTGAAGCACTCGGAATCGGCCTTGTAATCCCGGTGATGACCACGATGAGCAAAGCGACAACCGGCAATAGCGGTTCAGTTTTGCAGCCATTGTTTAACTTTTTTGGGATTCGGGCAGTCGGCACAATGGTTGGCGTTGCCGTGCTTTGCATCGTGGCGACTTATTTTGTAAAGAATCTATACAAGTTGTTTTTTGGTTATATCTCGGGGCTGGTCGGTAATTTCACTAGTCATGAAGTGACGTCGAAATTGTTTAGGTCTTATTTAACTCGCCCATACACATTTCACTTGCAAAGAAATTCTTCAGATTTATTAAACTCAATGCAACAAGAAGCTGGGATGACGATCGGGTTAGTCGGCAGTTCCATAGGCCTAGTTCAGGAACTTTTACTGGCGAGTGCTGTGATTTGGTTAATGGTCTATACCGAACCAATTGCTGCGTTTTCTACCGTATTGATTCTAGTTTTGGGAAGTCTGCTATATCTCAAAGTGACAAAACCGATGGTTGCGAGGTTTGGGCAACAAAGGCAAAAAATCCAGGCACCGTTGACTAGATACATGTTACAGGGCTTCGCTGGAGTGAAAGATATCAAAGTGCTAGGTCGTAGTAATGATTTTCTAAATCAATACGAAAATCAAAATCGAATTGTCCAGGATGCAGGTTTGCGCT
>CAMCUE010000133.1 GCA_945878705.1 Ferrithrix thermotolerans DSM 19514
ACAGTTACCACGAGTTGCGAGATCAATCCGATTCCCCGCTTTGTGAGGCGCGCAAAAATACCCCAATTGAACAACAAGCCGAAGCAGCCACCCAAGACGATCACCGCGGGGCCCGAGATCAGAATTGGAATTTCTAGTACCACATTGAAGTAGAAAGCCATTAGTCCACCAAATGTGACCATTTCGCCGTGAGCGAAATTTGTCAGACCCGTTGTACCGAAAACGAGCGACAGTCCAACTGAACACATCGCGATGATAATTCCGAGCCGAATACCATCAGACAGTCTCTGTAAGATTCGCTCTAATTCGGATGACCCTGCAACTCCACTATCACCTGTGAAAAACGTGACTCGTTTCGTGTTTGTCGTAAATAAAACTTGATCAACCTTGACTTGCGCTTTGGCGGCATCAATGAGCGTGAGTCCGTTTGGCAGTGAAGTTGTATCGATGTCAATTAGATAGTTGTCTCGGGTCGGAACTGCGATTTTGCAGAGTCCATCTGCACCAGTAATACCCTCACCGATCAAAACGCCGTCAGTAGTTGTAACTTTGATAGATGCCCCAGCAACTGGAGATCGCTCTGGCACATCGTTAACCAAAACTTGGTTCTGCACGCTGGCAATAATAAAAAATTCGCCATCTTCTGCTGCGCTTACCGAACTTGATGCAAAACCGAGACCTGCAACAGTCGAACAAATCACAGCTAATAAAACTTTGAGCCAGATGTGACGAAACCCAGGACCAGATTGCTTCAACATCGTGGCTCTAATCTAAGCACAATTTATGCATCTTTTGGAAGTTTCGAATTCCAATACAAATCAAGTGCGCCAAGCCACACCGCCACAGATAGCGCAACATGAACTGCGACCAGCGTTACTGGCAGCCCAGAAAAGTATTGAACGTAACCGATTAAGCCTTGTAAAAAGCCAATGGCAAGAAATCGTTCTAGTGGATGAGCCAGGATGCGCCAAGATATAGGGTCTCTTCGAGCCACCAAAAACAGGACCAATGCCGTAACTAGGCACGTGATTACTGTGACGCTGTGAATCTTTGCGGCTGTGTTGATCGCCAGGTCGATTCGAATTGCGTTTTCGTCGCCTGCATGGGGTCCAGAGCCGGTAACTACTGTGCCAGTAACGACTGCCGCCCCTGTCAAAGCCAAGACGATGCGTACCAGCAACAAATTTTTTGAATTCGATATTTCTGGTTCACGACGCGGCAGAACAGTCTCTTGCGTTCGAAATATTCTTGCATGTTGAAGAAGCATGTAGGCATTACTCATCAGCAACATGCTGACCAAGAAATGTGCGATATTTGAAAATGGATTAAGCCCAGTAAGCACAACTAAACCCCCGAGTAAGACTTGGGCAAGAACGCCGACGACGAGTCCGATAGACATGGCGACTAGATCACCCCGCTTTGGTCGCAATCTCACTGAAAGCAAGACAGCAAGAACCACACTTGCCGCAACTACTCCCGTGAACAGACGATTAATTTGCTCTATTGCGGCGTGCGAGTTCGAGACATCAACAAACTTTGATTCACTGCAACGTGGCCAATCCGCACATCCCAACCCCGAGCCAGTTAGTCGTACTAACGAGCCGGTGATGATTATCAAATAGAGTGAAGCGAATGCAGTCTGCGCAACCCGAAGAAAGCCTTTTGGTGTGATACTTAACTCGCGCATGAATAGTCGTTTTCTATCCGTAAAACCGTCTGAGTTTCGTTCATGCCCCAAGCAAAGTATCGTGCGCAAGAAGTGAAAAAAGAAACAGTTGAGCAGCGTCGCATTGAGATTCTTGAGGCTACCTGCGACGTAATCATTGAACGTGGTTTTGCGGGTACGCGTGTGGCTGATGTCGCGAAGCGACTCGGAGTCTCAAACAGCCTTATTCATTATCACTTCGCATCTAAAGAAGAATTGCTGGCTGCGGCTTTTGAGCACTACGCAAACAAAGACCTGGCCGATATGCAACGCGACAGCGCATCGGCACCCACGGCGGTAGCCAAGTTGTGGCGACTGATTGAGAGTTATGTGCCCGAGGGAAGCGACGATGTCGAATGGATGTTATGGATTGATGCATGGGGTGAAGCGCTGAGGAATCCAAAAATGAAACCGATAAGTCAAGAACTCGACGCCCAGTCAATCGCTGTTTTCGAAAAGGTTCTGCGAGCAGGTAATGAATCAGGAGAGTTTCACTGTGTACACCCGCGCGAATCTGCTACTCGTATCTCGGGGTTAATCGACGGATTGGCTGTGCAATATGCCGCTCATGAAGGTGTACTCAAACGAAAAGAGTTCATTCGATTGATGCGCCAACTCGCGGCAGCCGAGACCGGCTTATCACCAGATGACATACGTGATTCTCGTCGCTCTACGAAATCTTCAAATGGCTCAAGCAAACAACTTGATGATGATTCTCCCCGACCGGCTTCGTTGGCGACTGATTTTGATCTTCGACAGTTGGTGTCGATGCATTCCGACGCGCTTAGTCGTGGAGATCTTGAAGCAGTAATGAATTATTTCACTGATGATGCGACAATTAGCTGCGAAGGCTTGCCAGAAGGCGTTGACGTTGCCCAAATTCGTCAAGATTTCTCATCACAGTTTACGAAAAATCAATTCGTCATTGAAGTACCACTAGTGATGGCATTTTTCGCCGACGAAGGTAACGGAACGGCCAACGGTAATCTGACAATCGAGCGTCGTATCGGTGCGTCTAGTGGCAAAGCGACAGTCACGCTAGTTCGCAGTGCAGACACATTTAGACGAACATCAACTGGTTGGCGTTGCAATCACCGCCATCAAAAAACGATCTGAACTAGTTAGAGACTCATGCCCATTGAATTTGAGCAAGCAACCGCTGATGCCGTGGCCCTTATTGGCGATACTAAAAGTCTTGTGCGCGCTGTATTTTCTGGACGACGTAGAAATATGCAACCGAACGCCGAGAAGATTGAGTTGAGACCAGTTCAAATTAAGGATGAAATCAAATTACAACTCATCGAAATCGCTGGAACGACCTCTAAGACCTCAAACATCGCTCCAGATTCGGATCTAATAATCAAACACATGAATTCAGGCTTTGCAAATATTTTGATTGAAAGCGTAAATCAAACTATGTCAATTCGATTCACCAAAAAAGGTGATGCTCAAGTATTCATTGAAGCATCAAAAAATCAACAGTCTCTGAGTCATGATAAACAGAAACAACGAATGCTTGATGCAGCCGACCCATTTTTGCGTGAAGTTGGTATCGCCGATGCACATGGTCGAATTAAACCAACCAAGCAGGATAAATATTTGCAAGTTGAAGAGTTTTTAAGAATTTTAGTGCCGGCGTTGACTAGTGCTGTTGCGGCTGATCACATTAAAATTAGCGATAGCGAACCACTGTCAATTGTTGATCACGGATGTGGAAATGCTTATTTAACTTTCGCGGCGCACCAATATTTGCGTCAGATCTATCCATTGATAAAAGTTACTGGCATTGATATTCGAGAACAGTCTCGACTTCGAAATTCAGAGATAGCACAGCGTCTAGATATTTCGGAATCAATTGAATTTCGCGCAGAAGCGATCGCGCAAACAGAAATCGAAAATGCAGACATAATGATCGCGTTACATGCCTGTGACACGGCAACCGACGACGCGATCGCCTGGGCAGTCAATCACGGTTCAAAACTATTGCTGGTCGCGCCATGTTGCCATCACGACATTCAGATGCAACTTCTTGAGACGCCTGAACCATGGCCGATGGTGCTTAAACACGGCATCTTAAAAGAACGATTCGGAGACATTCTGACCGACGCCATCCGTGCACAAATCCTTCGAATCATGGGATATCGAACCGAAATAATTGAGTTCGTTGGTGATGAACACACCCCAAGAAATATCATGATTCGGGCAGTTAAAACACAAGCTCCACTAGACCAGACGGCAGTCAACAGGTACAAAGATTTAGTTAATTTCTGGAATCTCACGCCCAAATTGAGTCAATTGGTCAAATTGCCGATCTAAATTCTGCCTTTCTGACACTGTAAGTAATCGCTAAAACACCGTAAGTCATGGCATTAACGAGAGTCTGAATCTATTTCACCACTATTAGTGGTCAGTTCAAGATTTTAAGTGATATTTTTCTCAAGTTTTGTTATCAACTGCCGATCCCTTATTTGAATCTCACAAGGGAGCAGTAATGTCAAAATCACAAGGAAAAGTCTCAAAGTTCATTGTTCTAGGCTTCGC
>CAMCUE010000134.1 GCA_945878705.1 Ferrithrix thermotolerans DSM 19514
AAGATTTCGGAGTGCCATACACAGATGCCGAAGAAGAAAAAACAAATCGTGAAATATCATGAGCCTGCAGTGTCTCAAGCAACTTCAGGGTCGACGAAACATTATTCTGCCAATATTTCATCGGATGTGTCATTGATTCACCGACTGCCTTGTAGGCCGCAAAGTGGACGACGCTGGTGATTTTATATTTGCGACATATTTTCGCCACGAGGCGTTGGTCGGCGATGTCGCCGACAATTAACTTCGTGCCGAGTACTGCTTTTTCATTGCCGCGTTCAAGAGTGTCAAGTACGACAACATCTCGTTTGGCGTTTTGCAACGCTCGCACCGTGTGTGCACCGATATATCCAGCGCCACCCGTAACAAGAGTTGTCATTTTAATTTCTTCACGATTGGTCGGGTCGGCTGCTTAGGTCGGTCTTGCTTGTCGTGGTCTAGTGCTCGTTGCATTTGTTTAAACCCACGAACCTTTAACAAAGTTGTCGCAGAATAAATATCAGCGACAGATCGAGGCTGCTTGTCTGAGAAAACACCAGCAAATTTCTGCCATCCACGCGGGCGCACACCGAATCGTTTGCCAAGCAACGCAATAAATATTTGTGCCTTCTCCTCACCAAAGCCAGGCAGTTTGCGAAGGCGCTTCATCAATTCTTCGGCATCCGGCACATCGTTCCAAACATTTTCGGCTTTTCCACCGTGATCGTTAGTCAAGGCGACACAAAGTTGGTGAACCCTAGTTCCCATTGACTTAGGAAATCTATGAATTGCAGGTTTCTCAGAGCAGATTGCAACGAACTCGTCAACATCCATCGCCGCGATCCGTTTTACGTTCAGATGTCCGAGCCGTTTACGAATCGTGTACGGCCCAGTGAAAGCCCACTCCATCGGCACCTGTTGGTCTAGCAACATGCCGATCATCAGCGCGGTGCCGTCTCGATTTAGAAGCGCATCAGCACTTTCGATGCCCGTGATATATAAAACTCTGCTCATTGATGAAGTGAGAAAGCTATTTCTGGATCAAGTCCGTGTCGCTGTATCGCTTCGCTCACGATTTCTGGTTTGATCACACCTGATCTTGAAAGTTGACTCAACACAGCAACAACAATATGCGGTGCATCGATTTCAAAGTGTCGACGTAATGCCGCCCGGGTGTCACTGCGCCCCATTCCGTCAGTGCCAAGTGGAGTAAACGAGCGGTTGGTTATGAATCTCGCAACCTGTTCTGGCACCATTCGCATAAAGTCGCTGACAGCAACAATTGGGCCTTGGCCATTGTTCAGCAGTTTTGAGACAAGCGGTTCGCGCATTGTTTGCTCTGGGTGCAACCTGTTCCATCTCTCAACTTCAAGTGCCTCTTCGCGCAGCGTCTTATATGAAGTTGCCGACCATAACTCGCAGCCAACGTCGTATCTCTCAAGCAACTCATTAGCGGCGGTAGTCGCAGCGGTGTGCGCAGAGCCCGAAAATAAAATTGTCGCCTTATGTTTTGCTTGCGTTGCAGGTTTCCATAAATAGAGACCTTGCATAATTTCCTCAGAAATTGTTGGCGAGTTTGACATCGCAGGCATTTGATAGTTCTCGTTGTACAGAGTCAAATAAAAGAACACATCGCTTGGTTTGTCGCCGTACATTTCTTTAATCCCATTACGAACAATCGTTGCAACTTCGTAGGCGAATGCAGGGTCATACGCACGACACGCTGGAACCGTGCTGGCCAGCAACAGCGAGTGTCCATCTTGATGTTGCAAACCTTCGCCGTGCAAAGTTGTTCGTCCCGCGGTGGCGCCAAGCAAAAAACCTCTTGTGCGTGCATCGGCTGCCTGCCAAATCAAATCACCAACTCGTTGAAAACCAAACATTGAGTAGAACGTATAGAACGGCACCATCGGCACGCCGCGAGTTGCATAACTGGTACCAGCAGCAATGAAGCTCGCGAGACTTCCGGCTTCAGTAATGCCTTCTTCAAGAATCTGGCCATCTACAGCCTCGGCATAATTCAAAAGCATGTCGTGATCCACTGGTTCATATTTCTGACCTTGCGAGGCGTAAATCTTTAGTTCACCAAACATCGAGTCCATACCGAATGTTCGCGCTTCATCAGGGATAATTGGCACGACACGCTCGCCGAAATCTTTGTCGCGCGCAAGATTGCGCAACAATCGTGTGAAGCCCATCGTTGTACTCACACTTTGTGTAGAACTACCGTTTTCAAATTCTTTGAACGCGTCATCACTCGGCAAAGTTAAAACTTTTCGTGCAACGGTGCTACGCCGTGGCATTGAACCACCGAGTGCGCGTCGGCGCTCAATCATGTATTGATATTCGACGCTGTCCTCAGGTGGGCGATAATACGGTGGTTCGTCAGCCTCAAGTGCCGTATCTGAAATTTCTTCGTTCAAATGCAGACGATCACGCAAAGTTTTCAACTGAGCACTTGTCATTTTTTTAATCTGATGTGTTGCGTTGCGTCCTTCGATCTCATCACCGAGCGTCCAACCTTTAACTGTCTTGCACAGAATTGCTGTCGGACGACCAGATCCTGTGTTTTCTATCGCGGCGCGATAGGCGGCGTAAAGTTTGCGATAGTCGTGGCCACCACGTGGCAACAATCGCAAATCGTCATCAGTTAGGTGGCTCACCATCTCACGCAGTCTTGGGTCTGGTCCAAAGAAATTTTCGCGAATGTAGTTGCCGTCTTCGATTGTGTATCTCTGAAACTCACCATCAACAGTTGTGTTCATTTTGTTAAGCAGAGCACCCGATATGTCTCGTGCGAGAAGATCATCCCACTTTGAACCCCAAATTACTTTGATCACATTCCATCCAGCACCACGAAAAGTTGCTTCAAGTTCTTGAATGATCTTGCCGTTGCCGCGCACAGGGCCGTCAAGCCGCTGCAAGTTGCAGTTAACAACAAACACAAGATTGTCGAGATGCTCTCGTGCCGCCAAAGAAATCGAACCAAGTGTTTCAGGCTCATCACATTCGCCGTCACCCAAGAACGCCCACACGCGACTCGCCGAAGTGTCATCAATTTTTCGATTCAACAGGTATCGATTGAATCGCGCTTGGTAGAGAGCGGTCAAAGGCCCAAGACCCATTGACACCGTTGGAAACTCCCAAAATTCGGGCATCAATCTCGGGTGCGGATAACTCGATAGCCCGCGACCTCCACGACCGATTTCGCGCCTGAAAGAATTCAAATCATCTTCGCTTAATCGGCGTTCAAGAAACGCTCGTGCATAAACACCGGGTGCAGCATGGCCTTGAAAGTAAACGTGGTCACCAGGCGATCCGCTGTCTTTGCCTTTAAAGAAATGATTGAAGCCAATTTCGTAAAGACTTGCCGACGACGCAAAAGTTGAAAGGTGACCACCGATGCCGTCGGCGTTTGTATTTGCACGAACCACCATCACGGCTGCGTTCCAACGAATGTACGCACGAATTCTTCGCTCTAAATGTTCATCACCAGGAAACCACGGTTCGTATTCGGCCGAGATGCTATTTACATACGGTGTTGAAACTGTCGCCGGAAAACTTACTTGACTTGCACGAGCGCGCTCTAAAAGTCGAGAGAGCAAATACCTTGCACGATTTTTGCCTTGCACTTCAACGACAGCGTCAAGTGAATCTAACCACTCTTCGGTTTCGCCAGGGTCAGTGTCGGGCAGTTGATGCATTGATCCGTCAAACAGCACTTGTCTAGTCTCGCAGATCTATTCGTCATCCCGCACATGGATGTCGCTATTCACCATGCGTTTGCGTAAGTATTAACTGATGTCAATTGTTATATATACAGATGGTGCGTGTTCTGGCAACCCTGGCCCTGGTGGCTGGGCGTGGGCTGTTGCGCCAAAAGGCGAACCAAATGCGGTCGGCAACGAGTCACCTTCAACGAACCAACGGATGGAACTCGCTGCAGTGTTAAATGCTCTGCTCGCATATTCAGAAATAAACGAGCCGATATTAATTCGCTCAGACAGCACATATGTCGTGCATTGTTTTCGAGATAAGTGGTGGATGGGATGGCAACGCCGAGGATGGAAAAATTCGCAGCGACAACCTGTCGCGAATCGTGATCTTTGGGAGCCACTGATTGACCTTGTTAACAAGCGTGGTGACATAAGTTTCGAATGGGTTAAAGCCCACAATGGAGAACCCATGAACGAACTCGTAGATCAACTCGCTGTTGCGGCATCACTTCGCGCCAAATAAAAACTTACGAGTTGCTCGCGACATCT
>CAMCUE010000135.1 GCA_945878705.1 Ferrithrix thermotolerans DSM 19514
ATCCGTCAGATTGGCAACAAGCTCTACTAATGAACGCAAGGTTGCACCTGCCGAAGCAAGCGAATCAACTGGAGTGATCGAACCATCTGTCTCAATGTCGATAACAAGTTTGTCGTAATTAGTTGATTGCTCAACGCGAGTTGGTTCAACTTCAAAAGTCACTCGACGAATTGGTGAAAAAATTGCATCAATCGGAATTATGCCGATTGTTCTGCGAGAACTATCACGATCAGACGACAAGTACCCTTTGCCCTGCTCAACTGTGAGGTCAAATACAAGTTTGCCTTTTGCCGAAAGAGTTGCAATTTTTTGGGACTTGTTAAGAATCTCAACATCTGGCGGACATTGAATATCACCTGCTGTGAGATCGGTTGGCCCTTTAACATCGACATGAAGCACGATTGGCTCATCTGAT
This sequence comes from Ferrithrix thermotolerans DSM 19514, assembly GCA_945878705.1. Taxonomy (GTDB): domain Bacteria; phylum Actinomycetota; class Acidimicrobiia; order Acidimicrobiales; family Ilumatobacteraceae; genus BACL27. The sequence goes on from CAMCUE010000135.1 coordinate 416, forward strand.
GTAGACACCAAAACAATGTCTTTCAAGTTGAGAATTATTTCGGTCACATCTTCGGAAACACCTTCAATAGTGTCGAATTCATGCAACGCAGATTCGAACTTTACTGATGTGATCGCCGCACCAGGAATTGAAGACAACAACATTCGGCGCAAAGAGTTGCCGATTGTATGGCCAAGACCTGGTTCTAATGGACCAACCGAAAATTTTTGACGGTTGTTTTGTGCTGAGCCGATTGCTTCGACTGTCGGGCGCTGGATTACAAGCATGATTTCTCCTTAGACCATTCTTATTAGGGGTTACTTTGAATAAAGCTCAACGATTAATTGTTCGCGTACTGGTACATCAATCTGCTCTCGTACTGGTAATTCGCGAACTGTTACTTGCTTGCCACCTTCTGCAACATCAAGCCAGCCGACCAACTTACGACCAAGAGTGTCAATGTTGTGCTGGACGAGGATCATGTTGCCGGCTTTTTCAGAAAGAGTGACAACTTCACCTTTTTGCAGTGTGTATGAAGGAATATCAACTCGTTTGCCATCAATTTTGATCAAACCGTGACTCACGAACTGGCGAGCCTGCGGACGCGATGCTGCCCAACCTGCTCGGTAAACCACATTGTCAAGACGCAACTCAAGAAGGCGCAACAAGTTTTCGCCAGTTGGGCCAGTTAATCGAACTGACTTCTCGTAAAGGTTGCGAAACTGACGCTCAAGCAAACCGTAGATGTATTTTGCTTTTTGCTTCTCTTGCAACTGAGCGAGGTACTCACTGCCTGCTCCCTTGCGGCGCGAACGACCGTGGTGACCAGGTGGGAAAGGACGACGCTCAAGAGCCTTCGAGCCTTTTGTGTTCTCAAAAATGTTTACTCCAAGACGTCGCGAGATGCGAACTTTTGGACCGGTGTAGCGAGCCATGATTTACGGCCTCTTTCTCTTTGGCGCAAGGCAGCCGTTATGTGGAACTGGAGAAACATCTTTGATCCCAGAAACTTCGATACCGAGGTTTTGAATTTGACGCAACGCGGTGTCGCGACCTGAGCCTGGACCCTTTACATGTACTTCTGCGCGACGAAGACCTAACTCCATTGCGGCGCGACCAGCTTTTTCCGCAGCCATTTGTGCAGCAAACGGCGTCGACTTGCGTGACCCACTAAATCCGACACCACCAGATGACGCCCACGCAATTACATTGCCCTCGGTGTCGGTGATTGAAACGATCGTGTTATTAAACGAACTCTTAATATGCACGACGCCAGTTGAGACGTTTCGTCGCTCGCGCTTGCGCTTACGAGTCTTTGGTTTTGGTTCAGCCATGGTTACTTCCTCACTGCCATCTTCTTGTTAGCGACCGTCTTCTTTGGACCTTTACGTGTGCGCGCATTTGTGTGAGTGCGCTGTCCACGAACAGGTAATCCTTTGCGATGACGAGTGCCTTGGTATGAACCAATTTCGATTTTTCGTTTGATATCTGTTTGAACATTTCGACGACGATCACCTTCGACGCTGAGGTTGTTCTCAATGAACATACGAATCTTGTTGACTTCAGAGTCGGTCAGATCTCGTACGCGAGTGTCTGGGCTGATGCCAGTTTCACTACAAAGTTTTTTTGCGGTTACTCGACCAATCCCAAAGATATAGGTCAGACCTATCTCGAGGCGCTTCTCGCGCGGAATGTCGACTCCTGAAATACGTGCCATCTTGTCTCTCTCGCTCAGCCTTGTCGTTGCTTATGACGTGGGTTTTCGCAGATCACCATAACGCGGCCGTGCCGACGGATAATCTTGCACTTCTCGCATATTTTTTTAACACTGGTTCTTACTTTCACTGCACGCCTTCTTGTCTTTATTTAAATCGGTAAGTAATACGACCTCTTGTGAGGTCGTATGGTGTTAGTTCTACTTGCACTTTGTCGCCAGGAAGGATTCGAATGTAATTCATTCGCATCTTTCCTGAAATGTGAGCCAAAACTGTATGTCCGTTTTCCAACTCAACTCGAAACATTGCGTTGGGTAGGGATTCAGTAATCTTGCCTTCCAGCACGATTGCGTCTTCCTTATTTTTGGGCAAAGTTTCTCCGAACTATTTCTTGACTTGTTACATTCATCGCCCGACGATTAGATAACCGTTTAGGGCGACTTGTTAGGCTATCGCCCACAGTTGTCGCTCTCAAACCCCTGCCGTACAACGATTTAAAACGAATCTCAAAAATCTGAGAGTTCGGGCTATCTCGCTGAATCGACGACCGATTTAAGCCGATTAAATACCTCATCAGGCGACCCAACCCCGTCTACTACATGAAGCGAGCCCCGCCCGTGATAGAACGAAATCAAAGGGGCCGTTTGAGTCTCGTAAACATCGAGTCGGTGATTGATCGCCTGTTGGGTGTCATCTGTCCGCTGAACGACATCTCCTCCACATTTCTCACAAATCCACGGCTTTGGCTCGTTTTCTGGGGCTGAGTAGTTCGTTGAACACGACTCGCAGACTCGCCGACTCGATAACCGAACGAGCACAATCTCGCGTGCAACATCTAAGTCAATTACAAAGCCAACTGGCCGCGCTTCAGTCAAAGAGTCAAACGCTGATGCTTGGCCGATCGTGCGAGGAAAACCATCTAAAACATAGCCAGCCATGCGCGCGTCTTCTTGGCCGATTCGACCCTGAACAAGTGAAACCATCAAGTCGTCATCAACTAGTTCGCCACGATCTAAAACTTTTTTCGCTGCACGCCCGACAACTGAGTCTTGCTTGACTGCGTTGCGCAACATTTCTCCGGTCGAAATGTGAGGAACTCCGAAATGCTGAGCGAGTCTCGCACTCTGCGTGCCTTTGCCCGCGCCTTGACGGCCGAACATTATTATTCTCACTCCACCGCTCATGAGTTTTTTCCGATCCTTGGCCAATAAAACGTTATTTATAGTTACGCGTTTAATGAGTTATTGCTTGAGGAAACCTTCATAATTGCGTTGCATTAGCTGACTATCTATTTGACGCATCAGTTCAAGTGCGACACCCACGGCGATCAAAACTGTTGTACCAGCAAACGGAAACGAATTAACTTTGCCGACCCACAAAACGATGTATGGCAAAATTGCGATCACAGCCACAAAGGTTGCCCCTGGCAAAGTGATCCGGTTGACGGTCTTTCCTAAAAATGATTCAGTTTGCTGACCGGGACGAATTCCTGGGACGAATCCACCTTGCTTGCGCAACTGGTCGGCCTGACGAATTGGATCAAAAGCGATTGAGTTATAAAAATAAGCGAACGCAATAATCAACAGCCCAAAGACAGTTACGTACAGCAAGTTTTGACTATTAATAAGGTATTGATCAACGAACCGAGCAATCGATCCACGCCAACCTTCGCCACTGCCGAGCATGTTTGACATCAGAACCGGCAATAACAAAACTGAACTGGCGAAAATAATTGGAACAACACCCGACTGATTTACTTTCAACGGAATATATGTGTTCTGACCACCGTACATTTTTCGACCAACTACCCGTTTGGCAAATTGCACCGGAATGCGTCGTTGACCAAGTTCGACTCGCACAACCGCAATGATGATGCCAATTGAAAGAGCAACCAAAATGATGAACACAAGAGTCTTGCGTGTCTGCAACAAGGAGTAATAGTTATAGGGCAAACCACTGACAACTGACGCGAAAATAACCATTGACATACCGTTGCCGATGCCTCGTTGACTAATTAATTCACCAAGCCACATCAGAAACGCAGTACCCGCAACAAGTGACGGTATCACGAGCAGGGCTCGTGGCATGAACGGAT
>CAMCUE010000136.1 GCA_945878705.1 Ferrithrix thermotolerans DSM 19514
AGATCAAAGATATTTGCCGCGACTTGCAACAAGTAAACTTCCCGACGGCACATTGGTGTCACCCCCGCTGGAAGATCTTGATCCGATGATTTCGATTGATGCGTTGCGCGATTTTTTGGGATATCAACCTCATGCGAACTCTTTTAAGTCGAGAGGTTTGGCCTATGAGCAACGACAAAATTAAAGTCGCCGTTATCGGAACCGGAAACATCGGTACCGACCTTTGCGAAAGATTGTTGAAAGATCCAAAATTTGAAGTGTTGGCATTCGTTGGAAGGCGGTCGACTAGTTCCGGTCTAATGCGGATGAGTGGTCGTGTGCCAAATCTATTGGACTCTGGAATTGACTCGCTAGAGCCGCTTTGGGCTCAATTAGACGGAGTCTTTGATGCAACTTCGGCTTCCGCTCACGCCGAACATTGGGCAATCGTGCAAAAGCACAAACGATGGATTATTGATTTGACTCCATCACGAATCGGCAAGCAACTCGTGCCAGTGTTGATTGATAAATCCGCTTCAATGAAAATTTCAACTGAGAATGTCGCAAATTATTCAATGATTACCTGTGGCGGACAGTCTTCTGCTGCATTGATTTATGCAATCACAAAGCACGCCAAGTCGGTCGAAGAAGTAGAAATTTCGTCGAGCATTGCGTCACTGTCGGCTGGGCCTGCAACACGCAACAACATTGACGAGTACATCGATTCAACTGAGAATATGGCGACTCTGTTAACTGGCTGCTCGGCGGTTAAATCAATCCTCGTTTTAAATCCAGCAGAACCACCCGTGATGATGCGGACAACTGTGCATGTTCGTGCAGCAAATTTTGATCTAGTTCAAATTTTGAAAGAGACTCGCGATTTAGTCGCAAAAGTTAAGAGTTATGTTCCGGGATATGACCTCGTTGTTGAACCGCATGTTGCGGGCAGCGGGCAAATCTCAGCGACTGTCAAGGTTCTCGGCTCGGGCTATTATTTGCCTGAATACTCCGGAAACCTAGACATCATCAACGCTGCGGCTGTTGAAACTGCCACACAACATGTTCAAGCAAATCGACTAAAAGATGCGAGAATAAAGTCATGATCTCATTTTATGATGTGACGCTTCGTGACGGTAATCATGCGTTGCGACACACTCTGACTCCGGATTTCGTGCGTGAATATTGTCAGATTGCCGAGCAGTCAGGAGTTTGGGCAGTTGAGGTTGGGCACGGAAACGGAATCGGCGCTTCATCATTTTTAGTCGGTAAAGCCAAGACAGACGATAATTCTCTTCTAGCTGCTGCTCGCGAAAGTCTAAACAAGGTCAAGCTCGCAATTCATGCAATCCCAGGTTTCGCAACTATCAAGAGAGACCTAATTCCGGCGATCAAGTCAGGCGTGGATATTTTTAGAATCGGTACTCATGTCACTGAGGTGACAACGGCTCAAAAACATGTTGAATTTCTTTCTGCACAAAATCAGACCGTGCATGGCGTGTTGATGATGAGCCACGCAATCGACTTGAAAGGTTTAGTTTCGCAGTCGAAGCTAATGGCAAGTTACGGTGCATCGGCAGTCGTGCTGATGGACTCAGCTGGAAATTATGTTCCAAAAGATGTTGTAGCCCGTGTTGCTGCCCTGAAACAAGAAATCGGAGTTCAAGTCGGTTTTCATGCACACAACAATCTTGGAGTCGGAGTTTCAAATGCAATTTCAGCGATTGAAAATGATGCGACGATAATTGATGGTTCATCAATGGGACTAGGCGCAGGTGCAGGTAACGCACCGCTTGAGAGCATCATCGTCAATTACCGACGTATGACGGGCTCTGCTCCGCCGCTGGATAAGTTTCTTGAAATGAGCCATCTCGTAGAGATGAAATATCCAGAGTTTTTGCCACGGACTACTAGTTCAAGTATTCAAAGTGGAGACGCTGGTGTGTTTAGTGGTTTTGCTCCACAAGTTAGACAGTTGGCAGCTGAATTTGGTGTAAGCCAAGAAGATCTTTGGCAAGAATTAGGAAAGCGTCGCTTGGTCGCTGGACAAGAATCAATGATTCGAGAAATCGCCCAAGACTTAATGAATTTGTAGAAAATCGATGTTTGTCGCATTAACTTTGCTTGAGTTACACAATTCGTGGGCGTGGATCATGATTATCGGTAATGGAATGGCTGGTGTCTGGGCACTTGCGGCGCACAAAAATACCGAGTTGCGTAGTCGGGCTTTGTGGTGGTTCATTGGCATTGTGCAGTTTTCGGTTTTTGTGCAGGTGGCACTTGGCGTTGCTGTTGTCAATCGCGACAAAATTGAATATCCAGCGTTTCATGCGTTTTACGGTTTTGTGGCGATTATTGCGATTGCAATTATTTATTCATACCGCGCTCAACTTAAGAGTCGCGTGTATTTGCTTTACGGCTTTGGTGGACTATTTATTATGGGGCTTGGAATTCGCGCAGTGCTCGTCGGCCAAGCCGGCTAAAACACTTATTAACACTTATTAAAATAGTGCTGACTCAAGCGAGTCAAGTGAAGCCTTCAACTTTGCTGGTAGACGATCACCAAATGCGGCAAAGTGCTCGCGGATCTGCGGCACGGCCTCACGCCAACCAGCCTCATCGATTGTCAGCAACTGCTCAAGATCTTCGCTGGAAACTTTTAATCCTGAAATGTCAAGCGAATCAGTATTTGGCAAGTAACCGATAACTGTTTTATGCGCCGTAGCAGTTCCAGCAAGTCGTTCGAAAACCCACTTTAGAACGCGACTGTTTTCACCGTATCCAGGCCATAAAAATCGACCCTCAGCATCGCGTCTGAACCAATTGACGAAAAAGATTTGTGGCAATTTATTCGCCGAAGTTTTGGTGCCGATTTTTAGCCAGTGTGCGAAATAGTCTGCCATGTTGTAACCGCAGAACGGCAACATTGCCATCGGGTCGAATCGTAATTTTCCGACTGCGCCACCAGCTGCTGCGGTGGTTTCAGAAGCCATGATTGAACCAAGAAAAACTCCATGGTCCCAGTCAAATGCCTGTGTCACTAAAGGTACGGTCGTCCGGCGACGACCACCAAACAAAATCGCCGAGATTGGTACGCCACTTGGGTCTTGCCACTCTGGCGCAATTGACGGACACTGACTCGCCGGCGCTGTGAATCTTGCATTCGGGTGAGCGGCTGGAGTTTCGGTTTCTGGAGTCCATGCTTGGTTGCGCCAATCGATTGCGCGCGCTGGTTTCGAATCTGTCATGCCTTCCCACCACACATCGCCGTCAGGGGTATAAGCAGTGTTCGTGAAAATGCAGTTTCCTAGAAGTGTGTGCATTGCGTTTGCATTGGTGTCGTAACCGGTGCCAGGTGCGACACCAAAGAAGCCGGCCTCAGGGTTGATCGCGTAGAGCTGACCATCTGCGCCGAACTTCATCCAACAAATATCATCACCGATTGTTTCGGCTTTCCAGCCCTTGATCGTTGGCACGAGCATCGCTAAGTTCGTTTTGCCGCAAGCCGACGGAAACGCCGCCGCAATATATTTAAATTCACCTTTTGGATTCGTGAGTTTCAAAATCAACATGTGCTCGGCAAGCCAGCCGTCGTCGCGAGCCATAACCGACGCAATTCGCAACGCAAAACATTTTTTGCCAAGTAGTGCGTTGCCGCCGTAGCCCGAACCGTAACTCATAATCTCTCGGGTTTCAGGAAAGTGCACGATGTATTTGTTGTCCGGGTTGCACGGCCAAGGTGAATCTTTTTTGCCGTCAGTTAACGGTGCACCAACAGAATGCAAACATTGCACCCAGTCATTGTTGCCAAGTGCGTTAAGTGCACCTTGTCCCATGCGAGTCATGATCCGCATGCTGACTGCAACATAAGCGCTATCGGTTAATTGCACTCCGATATGCGCAATTGGCGAGCCAAGTGGGCCCATTGAAAAAGGTACGACATACATTGTTCGCCCGCGCATCGCGCCGGTGTAAAGCGCGTTCATTTCGCTTCGCATCTCGTCGGGCTCGCGCCAATTATTATTTGGTCCAGCGTCAATTTTGTTGGCCGAACAAATGAATGTCCGATCTTCGACGCGTGCTACGTCACCTGGGTCGGAGTGTGCCCAAAAAGAATTTGGTCGCTTGGCGTCATCAAGTTTCGTGAAAGTTCCAGACTTTACTAGTGCGTTGCAAAGCGAGTCGT
>CAMCUE010000137.1 GCA_945878705.1 Ferrithrix thermotolerans DSM 19514
CTGGTAATTGTTTCGATAATTGCTTTTCAATCTTTAGTTAAGTCTTCTCATCAGATTCCAGAACTTGGCGGTGTTGCCGAAGCGCAAGCTCGTAATAAAATTGCGGGATTCGACTGGGATCTAATAGTTCGAGCTGAACGAACAAACGACGTTGAGTTTGGACAAGTAATTCGAACTGAGCCAGCCTCAGGAGTCAGCCTTAAAGAAGGCGAAGTATTAGTACTCGTGGTTTCCGAAGGACCGCCACTTGGTGTTCTTACTGATGTCACCGGTGAGTCGCGAGCATCTGCCGAAGAAAAACTGGCAGCTCAAGGATTGACTGTTGAAGCGAAAGAAGATTCAAGCGAGACTGTCGCAGTTGGAAATGTAATTTCGTGGTCAGTTGCCAAGCAGCCATCGCTTGTTGCAGGGGACGAAGTTCTCAAAGGCACGCTAATCAGTCTGACCATCTCAAATGGTCCTGCACTAAGAACAGTTCCGATGATTATCGGTCTCAGCGTGGCTGACGCAACTGCGAAAGTCGCTGAACTTGGTCTCATCTTGGCTCTGACTCCAGATGTTTTCAATAATGATGTTGCGATCGGATTGATCGGCGGGCAGTTGCCACTTGCCGACGAGAAACTTCCGCGTGGTGGAGCGCTTGGATATTCAATGTCGCTCGGTCCTGATTTTGTTGTAATGCCAAACATCGTTGGAATTAATTTCAATGACGCCGAAAAACGACTTGTTGCAGCAGGCTTTGTTGTTGGAGAAGTTACTGGTCGCAAGTCGTATCGAATGAAGAGTGCATCTGTAAAAGGCGTGGCGATTAACAATGGTGACAAGGTGCCGCGCGGCTCGCTCATTGACATGGTCTTTCCTTGAAAATCGAGAAGTTTGAAGCACAAATTCGGAACCGAGACGAAACAAAAGATTTAGCGGTTCTTGACGCAGGTGGCGTTGATGAAGTTTCAGTAATCCCATGGTCGTTATTGATCCGACAAAAGATTGTGCAAAGAGTCGGAGTTTCAAGGCGTAAAGCGACACTGGTCGTCTTGCTGAGCTGTGTATTCACAGTGAGTTTCATGATCACACTGCTTGTCGTCTCGCTTAAGACCGTCGCTGATGACCTCAATAGCACGACAGCAATAATCAGTTGGGCGATTACGGCGCCGATGCTCGCATTCGGTGTGGTTGGTCCAGGATTTGGAAAAATCGGAGACCTGTGGGGACACAAGCGAGTTTTTGTTTATGGATTATTTTTTGCAGGAGTATTTGCGCTTTGTACTGCATTCGCTTGGAATGCAACTTCAATGATTGTATTTCGAACACTTTCGGCGGCCGGCGGCTCGGCGCTCGGACCAGCGGCAATGGCGTACATCAATCGAATGTTTGATCCAAGTGAAAGAGTCGGTCCACTTGGCTACTGGAGTTTTGTTACCGCTGGCGCACCGGTCATTGGCGTGGTAGCAGGTGTACCCCTCGTTGCAGTTTTTGGTTGGCGAACAATCTTTCTAACTCAAGCACCGTTATGTTTAGCAGGTTGTCTGGTTGCGATGTGGCTGCTCGGAGACACTGAGCGTAGGAAAAATGTCAAGTTTGATATCAAAGGTGCGTTATTGCTGGGTGCTGGATCTGTTTTGATTTTGCTCGCAATCAACCGTGGCCCTTCTTGGGGTTTTGGGTCGTCTCGAACATTGCTGGTCGCAGTAGTTGGCGTTGCAACTTTGGGTTTATTTGCGCGCGTAGAACAACAAGCGAGTGACCCAATGTTGCCTTTGAAATGGCTTCGAACGCGAAATGTTGCGTTTCCAGTTACGAGTCAGGCGCTGACGAACTTTGCTTACATGGGTGGATTCATGATTGTGCCACAGTTGCTCGAAACTGGTCTAGGTTTTTCAACATCACATATCGGCTGGCTGATAATTGCTCGTCCGCTGATGTTTTCACTCGTCGCACCTTTTTCAGGTCGCGTTTCATCGCGAATCGGTGAGAGAAACGCAGGAATTATTGGCGCATGCGCAGTGGTCGCATCAATGTTGCTACTTTCGCAGATTGATGTTGGTGCATCTGATCTGTTAATCGCTTTCGGACTTTCGCTCTCTGGAATCGGTTTGGGCATTTCGTCGCCTGCGCTAACTGCACTTCTAGCAAATTCTGTTGACAATAAAGATCTCGGGGTAGCAAGTGCAATGCAGCAACTTTTAAATCAAATGGGCGCAGTTTTGGGTGCCGCAATCATGATTGGAATCCATGAAGCCACGATTAATTCCGGAGTAGTTAAAAGCTACTCGTACGCATTGCTTGCTGGTGCGGTTAGTAGTGTGATCGCGATTTTTGCTGCGAGCGCTGTTCGCTCAACACATCAAACCAGTTAGGGCAGCGGTTTTAAGAAATTATTTTGTTATTGATTTGATTTCATCAGCGATTGTTTTTGCGATTTCGTCTTGTGGCATCGCGGCCTGTAGGGCCATCATCTTTAACATGTCACCTTCGACTTTTATTTTTCCAGACATGAATGCCTGCATCGTAAAATTTGGATCTTGCTCTACAAAAATATTTCGTGCTGTCGTATAGTCGGTGGTCACAGTCACGTCGGCAGTTTCAAGATGTCCAAGATCAATGTCTAGCGAGCCAGATGTTGTATCTGTATAAGTTGCTACCGTTCCTTCTCCAAATGGAACTCCAGTAATGATTTGGTTCATCCGCACACCAACTGGAATTTTTATTGAGTCGTCTTGATATTGCGCGCGAATTTCACGGGCCGCAACCATCCATTCATCGCTCAAAAACTGATACGCCATGTTTGAACCTCCTAAGCCATTTACGTCGTCAGGGTATCGCCATCTGCCTGTACAGACCCCAGTTGCGCGTTTGTAACCTTCAAATTTGTGCATCAATCGCTAAACTCTTTTTAGTCACTTTTCGGTGGCGCTTAAGTTCTAGGGCGAGGTGTGTTCTGAAAGTATTGATTCCGCCAGGAAAGTCTGGCAATGTTCTTGCAACGATCGCAATTGGTGACGCATATCTCAAACCTTTCATGGAGTATGCCTTTCCGACATGGGAGATGTATTGCAAACGCCACGACCTCGGTCTGATTTTGTTTGATGATCACCTGATCAACACAGATCATCCTGACTGGAAGAATCCGTACTGGCAGAAATTCTTGATCGGCGAGGCGCTGAATAGTGCCACTTTTCAAACAAACAATGTATGTTGCCTAGATACTGACATTTTGATTAGCCCGCTTGCTCCAAATATTTTCGACTCCAGGGATGACACAAAAGTTGGCCTTGTGTCATTACGTAAGGATCTGTCTTATCCATATCAAGGCGCAATTCGTCGCATGGCCTTTTTGCGTAATAGATACTATGACTCGAAGTACCCTCTAGATTCGAGCCTCTTTATTTCACTTGAGGGGCTTTATCAAATGGCTGGTCTTGAGCCACAGGCTGACGAAGCATGCTCTGGAGTCTTTGTCTACAACTCAAAAAATCATGGCGACCTACTGGAAAAATATTACAAAAGTTTTCCAAGGGATGTAATGGATAGAGATGGCGGCGGTGAACAGATATTTCTGAATCATTTTGTGCAGTCAAATGATCTTGTTGCATGGATGGACTACCGGTTTCAAGCAATGTGGGTGTATGAAATAGCCTACAAATACCCATTTTTGTACAGCGAGTACAAAGATAATTGGCAACTTATTAAAAGTTGTATTGAAGCAAGTTTGTTTTCGAATTATTTTCTTCACTTTGCTGGTTCATGGCACGAAGGAAAGATGTGGGAACAGGTTCGAGTTCTTGATACTCCAGAGTCGTTGTCAATGTTTGAAGCATTTAACGCGTATTTGAAAGTTCCAGTTTTTGGCAAGCCTCTGGGTCAAGTCAAACCATCAGCGTGAGTCAAAAGCAGAAGTTAATCGTTGTTTGGCCGTATCGGTTTAGAGATTTTGATTGGCAACGATTTGAACTTGAGTTTTTGTCGCAGCACCTGGAAGTTCATGTTCATGAATTGATTGATGCTCTGACTCCAGAGTTTTCCGCCGCGTATGCGAATCAATCAGAGTCAGCCCATGTCACCAGATTTTCTTCGATTAAAGAGTGGCGTCGCGAGTTTCAAAAGATCTCAAAAGGTGCAATAGTTTTCTCACATATTAAGCCAACAAATCTCGCGTTACT
>CAMCUE010000138.1 GCA_945878705.1 Ferrithrix thermotolerans DSM 19514
CTTTTATACACGATTAAATGTTTGTAGGCGTGAGACCTGCTCTCACGCCACTTCTAGTTCCGGGGAGAGGACTCGAACCCCTATATACGGGACCAAAACCCGTTGTCCTGCCATTGAACGACCCCGGAAAGGGCATTTCTTAACGCCTCTACGGTAGCCAATTTATGTGCCGATTCTCATCTTAAGCAGATATCGTATTGCGAGTCATGGGTTCACTAGTCAAGCGCCGCCGCAAGCGAATGCGTAAAAAGAAGCACAAGAAGATGCTTCGCCGCACGCGGCATCAACGCAACAAATAATTAGTGCGTTGCGCTGCATTTAAGCGCCATTAATAGCGTGTCTCAATGCAACTGTGTTGTTATGACTGTTGCGTCTGGCAGTTGATTCGAGAGGTTTTCGAACCGGCCATCCAGCCACCACGTTGATCCACTGCCAGCAAGTGTTGGTTCGACACCAGTTGCGTTAAATATTTTTTTCTTCCAGATTTCAAGTTGTGGCTCAACTTTTATTGCCGCTGGCTCTAGGTCATTAACTCCTGAATGAATTAATTTCTGCCTGCACGAATCTGTGAGTTCATCGAACGCTTTATATACCGCAGGAGTTGATACTCCGAACGGTGGAACCACGAGTGTGATCTGGCGTTGAATAACTTCAAGCGGTTCAATAATTTCACCGATGCCTGAGACGCGCGCTCGTCCACCGACAATGCAGAACGAAATATCTGCGCCAAGCCTTGCTGCTGCAACAAGATCCGTAAATCCCGCCCACCGCAAAATTGCCGCAGCATCAGCCGACCCGCCACCCAAGCCACCACCCGAGGGAATATTTTTCGTTACCGTTACGTGCGCAGTGCGCCCAGCCAGTTTTAATGCTCGCGAGACAAGATTTTTGGCAAGTACTTGATTATTTATGCCCAGATCACCAGCAAATTTTCCCGAGATTTCTAATCCGTCTCCCGTTGGGTCAACAACAAGTTCATCAGCCAACTCAAGAGTCACCATTTCGGCGTCAATTAAATGAAATCCGTCGGGGCGAATTCCGGTGACGCGCAATGAAAGCGTCAATTTAGCCGGAGCAGTCAGCGTGATGAGTTGTTCGTTCATTTAGTTTCAGTTATTTTCGGTCGCGGTGCGAGAATCAATAGCTTTGCGCAAACGACCCCACGCGGCTAGATCAAGTTCTTCTGCTCGCGATTCAGGATTTACTTGTGCAATAACAAAATCTTGCGCATTGACCGTGTCAGCAAGTGCACGCCTTAGCATTTTGCGACGCTTAGCAAAGCCAGCGCGCACAAGTTTAAACAGATCTTTATCATCAACGCCAACAATGCTCGGCTCTGTGCGCCGACGAATTTCAACAAGAGCCGACTCGACTCGTGGTTGCGGTAAAAAAACTGATGCGGAAACATCGCCAACGATTTTGGAAGTCGCCCAGTACTCAATTTTGACACTCACTGCGCCATACGCATCGCTACCCACTCGAGCAACTAATCGGTCGGCAACTTCGCGTTGCACCATCACCAGCAAATATTCGACTTGCGGAATTTGATCCAAAATATCGGCAACAATCGGAGTCGCTAAGTTATATGGCAAATTGGCGACAACTCGCCAGTGTTTTGACTTTGCGAGCAGTGGTCGCCAGTCAAGTTGCATCGCATCCCCGTGGATTATCTCAACATTTGGCAGTGACGCAGTATTTTCTCGCAGCACATCAACTAATCCATTATCAATTTCAACTGCGACTATGTGCGAACCTGTTTCTGCCAGTGCAAGAGTTAGCGAGCCAAGGCCCGCACCAATTTCGAGGATGAAGTCGCCAGCATGGCAATCGGCAAGCCGCGCAATTTTACGCACCGTGTTCGCATCGGCAACAAAGTTTTGACCGAATGCTCGGCGTGGGGCGAGTCCGTGCTTGGTTAGCAGTTCCGAAATTTCGGTTCGACTAAATGTCAAGGTGAGATGCTGACATTCACAGGAATCGGTGCGTCAACAAGGTTTGAGATTCTTTCGAAAACTTTTGTGTGTAAAACTGCCGTAATTCCGCCAGGCAGTGAGGTTTGATAGACGTTCGTGCAATTCGTGGTTCGGCCATTGTTGATATTTGTGACCCGTAAAGTTATTCCGTAGGGAGCAGTTGGCACGAAGCAAACTATCTCGGGCGCGTTGTTGAAATTGCTGAAGGTGGCAATTAGCGTGCCGACGAGGTCTACTGCCGGGTATGCAATTAGGGCCGAACCGTCTTGAACAATTGGTGCAGGACCACTCAAAATAATTGGGGCAGGAGATTCGTCTTCGCTAATCGAATTAGAACTCAGAATAGTTGTGACACTGGCGGGATTATTCGTCACTGCTGTGTTGCCTGAATCCGAAGGGTCACCACCGCCAAAACTTCTAAACAACGGAAACAAAATTAGAGTCGCCAAACCTAAAACGGCAATTCGTCGGCGCTGAAAAGTCGAAAGAGACAACCTAGTTTCTCCTTGTTACTGAATTAGTTTCGCTGAAGTCTGCGAACATCAAGGCTACGCAACGAGTCTGGCGAATGCAATCAATGCATTGCTTGTGGTTTGTGAAGCGATTTCGTTGATTGAAGTATTTCGTACTTGCGCTAAACATGCGCCAACATCAACGAGATATGCCGGCTGATTCGAAACTCCGCGATGGGGCACCGGTGCGAGAAACGGGCTGTCGGTTTCAACGAGCATTTTGTCGGCACTGCACATCTTGGCAGCATCGCGAATCTCTTGCGCTTTTTTGAATGTAACGATCCCTGAAAATGAAATAAATGCATCACGATCAAGACACTTCTTGGCTTCAACGGGTGAGCCAGTAAAGCAATGAAAAATAGTTCGCTCGGGCACACCGCATGAATCAAGAATCTCAAATGTTTCATCCCATGCGTCGCGAGTGTGAATCACGAGTGCAAGTTTGTGTTCATGTGCCAGAGCAATCTGCTCGGCAAAAATTTGGCGTTGCACCGCACGATCAGAGTGATCATAAAAATAGTCAAGACCACATTCGCCGATCGCGACAACCCGAGGCTGGGCGATTAACTCGTGCAAGCCATCGAGACCATGCTTTGCATCATGCGGATGCAGGCCGACCGTGGCCCACACATCTTTGTGTTTTGCTGCGAGATCAATCGCGGCACGCGAAGTTGTTACATCGGTGCCGATGGTGATCATCCGCTTAACGCCTGCGTGACGAGCCGCGTCGAGTGCTGCCTCTGCGCCACCAGGAATATCTTCGTAGGTCACATGACAATGCGTGTCAACCCACTCGGGCAATTCGTTTTGCAAACTTGTCATCGCTAAATCTTCTTGCGAGGAAACAGCGGTTCGCCTTTCGTCACGGTCGTGCCACCGGGGTAGCGACCCCATTGTGTATCAATGCCGACTCGCTGATCAGAAACTTGGCCAGACATTCCGAGTCGATGCCAAACATCTTGAGTTGTCGCTGGCATTGCTGGGCTTGCCAAAATTGTCACAATGCGCAACGCTTCAAGCGCATCGCCCATTACCAAGTCAAGATCTTCACCTGGTTCCATCTTCCACGGTTCGTTTGTTTCAAGGTAAGCATTTGTTGCGCGAATGAGTGACCAAGTGGCGTCAAGTGCGCGACCAGGTTGAACGTTCTGCCATTCGGCAATTGTTTGGGCGACACTTTGAGTAGCGATTTCTGCAAGCGGACTAGTTGAAGACGGCACAGGCCCGATGCCGCCGCACTTTTTTTCAACGACAGTTGCAACGCGCGCAGCAAGATTTCCAAAATTGTTCGCAAGATCTGAGTTGTAGCGCGAGAGTAATCCTTCATAAGAAAAATCGCCGTCGTTGCCGTAATTCGTGTCTGCCAAAACGTAATATCTAAAACCGTCTACACCGATTTCATCGATCAGATCAAGTGGATTCACGACGTTGCCGGTTGTCTTCGACATCTTTTCGCCACCAACCAGAAGCCAACCGCCGACTGCCCAGCCTTTTGGTGGCTTCAAGCCTGCCGACATCAACATCGCTGGCCAGTAAACGCAATGAAAACGAATGATGTCCTTGCCGATGAAGTGATAGTCGACAGGCCAATTAGCAGCGAACTGTTTTTCGTCGGTTCCGTATCCGTGCGCGGTGATGTAGTTCGCCAATGCGTCGAACCAAACATATGCAACA
>CAMCUE010000139.1 GCA_945878705.1 Ferrithrix thermotolerans DSM 19514
CAAAAAAATGGAGTTTCGCCAGAAGTTTTATCCCGGGCGACTCCGATATTGAAACGACTTCTCGGAGGAAACTACCCTTTCCCTCACTTGATGGACGAACTCCCTGCCGAAAACGCCTACGGCCTTACCAGCAAAAACTGAGACACCGACCATCTACTAAACCAGCGGTCTATAAAACCTAGTTAACAATTGTTGCTACGACCGAAGTACGACTAACGGTAGCAAACTAGTAGAAAAGTTCTCAGTCAACTATCGTTTCCATAAATCAGACCAGAAAAAATCTCTGCCATCGCTGCACTAGTTCTTACGATCACTTTTGGGATCAACTATCTGTTTGCCGAACCGTGGCCAAGCCACTATGACTCGGTTGTATTGATCACTTCAATTGGCTGCAAAAGTTCACCGACGCAGACCGTCGGAACGGTAATTGGTAAAGATCTGATAATTACCGTCGCCCACGGAGTCGCGGGCCAGACATCGACTTCAATAACTACGGTCGACGGTCAAGTACTGAATGCAAAAGTAGTTGCGATTGACATCAACCTCGATCTGGCTCTGTTATATATAGTCAGCAGAAAGTCAACAACTAACCTGGTGCCCCTAAAATTTGCTGACGCTGTCGAGGGTTCTGATGCTCGATTCGTCGCGTTTGAAGATTCACGACAGTTTGCTATCTCCGCCAAGATTAAAGAAATTCTTCGGATTGACACCGAGGATATTTATCTGAAAAATAAAATTTCTCGCCCTGGTCTTGAAGTTGAAACAATGGTTGTAGTTGGTAATTCAGGCGGACCATTGATCAACCACAAAGGCGAAATCTTGGGTTTAGTTTGGGCGACGAGTCGAAATGAGAAAAACTTAGCGTGGGCTACTCGAATAGAGTCTGCACACGATTTACTTTCGCGAGTTTCTACCGGTAATCCGTCGACGCAGTCTCCACAAGTCGTAGCGTGCGTGGGGTGAATACTGGAATAATCGCGCAGCCAACTTCACATTCACACCGCGCATATTTCGGCGTGTTTTTAGTTGTTGGCGTAGCTTTCGGCTTGATCGGACCGTCTATCTCACTATTGGCCGAGCAAGTAGGCACAACTATCGCCTCAGTCGGCATTGTTCTAGTTACATATGGCCTGGGATACATCATCGGCACGCAAATTTTTGCACGTGGTTACGACAAAGGTTTTGGCAATCGTTTGATCGGAACCGCACTATTTACGGGCTCTTGTTGCCTTGCAACTATTCCATTTGTTTCGAATCGACTCATTTTGGCATTGATGTTTTTATTATTCGGAACATCGATCTCAACTTCAGATGTTGGCTGCAACACATTGATTGTATGGGAACTCAAAGAACGAGTTGGCCCGCGTCTTGCGCTGATGCACACGATGTTCGGAGTCGGAGCGATTTTGAGCCCGCTGATAGTTCGTGGATCAGACGCATTAACTGGAGATGCATCGCTTGCATTTTGGTTCGTCGCCGCCGCGCTTTGCACTATTGCGATGATTGTTATGTTTCATAAATCACCGGCTGACCCGCATCTCGAGACTCGATCAAGCCACGAAAAAATTTCTAGACAACAACTCGCATTGATCATGATGTTTTTTCTTGGCTATGTTGCACTTGAAGTTGCATTTGTTACTTGGATTTACACCTACGGAATCAAAACTGGTTTGTCAAAGAACGAAGCTGCAGTTTTAACTTCGACATTTTGGGTTGGTTTCATGGTCTGTAGATTTGCAACTGTATTCTTGGCTCGCCGTAGCCACGGGATCATATTTATCAAAATTGCAGCACTCACGAATATCGCCGTCTGCGCGGCTTTATATTTCAGATTTGATTCAATTTTGCTGCCCTGTGCGTTTATCTATGGTTTGGCTGCAGCACCGCAGTTTCCGCTGATGTTTAGTTTCATTGGCAGCCGTACTTCACTTACTGGCAAAACAACTGCGCGAATAGTTGGCACTGCCGGCCTAAGTTCAATGACTTTGCCTTGGGTGGCCGGTCAGTTACTTGAACGAGTCGGGATATCGACATATCCAATTTTCTTAGCGTGTACAGCGGGAGTTGTACTTGTAGCTACGCGAATGATCACCAAAAGTTTTGGGATACCAGAACATATTTCAAAAACTAATTAACTTACGAGTTTTTTATTTCGCTAGGCGCATTTCGTCCCGAAGTTCGCGCATTCCGATTGGTTTGATTTCTTTTTTAG
Source organism: Ferrithrix thermotolerans DSM 19514 (assembly GCA_945878705.1). Classification (GTDB taxonomy): domain Bacteria; phylum Actinomycetota; class Acidimicrobiia; order Acidimicrobiales; family Ilumatobacteraceae; genus BACL27. The sequence goes on from CAMCUE010000139.1 coordinate 2,213, forward strand.
CAAGCCATGACAGATACGTTTTCGAAGTAAATATTTCGTACTCTTGGGTTCGCACGTGAAACTGATTTGGTTCGATCACTTCAACTTCGCCTGGTGCATTTGGGTGCAGCGCGGCAAATGTTAAGCCGGTCAGATTTCGTGTAAACATTGTTTGGTATGCAAGATCATCAAGATGCGCAGTTGACTTGCGGTTGAAATCTGTTTCTAGCACTCGATCAAAAATCGGGAATTTTTCGCCCTCAGCTAGTACAACAAACTCGTCAAACTGCTCATCAGTTACGCCAACTATGTGATTATTCGGTCCGTATTGCGAGAGTTTTTTCGTCAGCAATACTGGGAGTTGATACTCAACTCCGAGAGCCAGATAGACCGCACAAAATTCTGGGGCGAGCGTCGACCCCATATGCGCGTCAAGATGAGTCACATCAAAACCACTTGCGAGAGCAAAATCAATTTGTGCCCGAAGTTCCAACGCAACAGCATCAACATTGGCATTACGACGAACCGAACTGACGTCTCGCCACATATAACCGTCACCGTCAACTAATCCGCTTGATTTGCTGGCCGATGTTAGGGGCCGCCAACGATAAAACTCTTTTTCAGCCGTCAGCGTTAGGTGCACACCAAGATCAAGTTTTTTATTTGAAGCGGCCATCTCTGCGGCTTCTCGAAACCATGGACATGGCACCATCACTGAACCGCTTGTTATTGAGCCAAGATTTGACAGTTCACTGAAAGCAACGTTTGCTCCGTGACACATTCCGACATCGTCTTGGTGCAGCACAATTCGGCCCTCAAATTTTTCATACATCTCAGACCTCAATTCGATCAGCAGTTTTTGCCGCCAAATTAACAGCATGACCAATCTGCGTAGCCCGCGCACTTGAATGGCCATCAGGTAGATCAGTTGACCCGCGCGAAGAAACTTCAGCAGCGAATGCGTTGAGTTGATTCTCAACTCCGGCAGCCGTCGCGTCTGCGACTTGAGATCCGTCAACTTCAACCATGCCATCTTTAGTTGCAAGTCGGGTTCGACCTGTGGGCAATAGATCAACGTATATTGCGCCATCACTGCCGAGAATTTCCGTTCGCACATCATCGCCGTAACGACAATTGCGCGAGAGATCAACAAACGCTGCGCGTGAGTTATCAAATTCGAGAATGGCACAGAGATTGTCGACATCACCAACTGCCGCTAGTGATTTCTCAACCAAAGTTAGATTCCACGCACGAACTGCCGTTGCTGGCGAACCGAAGAGCCACTCAGCAAGATCATATTCGTGAACTCCACAATCAATTGCCAAGCCGCCACTGACAGTTACATCGCAGAAACTTGCAGGTGGCGAGTTTGCATCCCACTGTGAAAGGCGAATCATTATTGGTTCGCCAATTGCGCCGCTGTCTAACATTCGTTTTGCAATTGCCCACGGTGGTGAGAATCTTCGCCAGTGACCAATTTGCAAAACAAGATTTGCATTCGTCGCCATATTCGCAAGTTCGTTTGCAACTTTAATATCTAGTGCGAGTGGCTTCTCGCAGAGAACATGCAAGCCATCTGCGAGAGCGTCTCGCACCATTTGTGGATGCAACGGTGTTGGCGATGCAATCAGGCAGGCTTCAACTTGATCATAGATTAAAGCCTCTTTATAATCCGCGAATATTGCAGCTTTCGGAAATAGGGATCTCGCAAATTCAATTGCTTGTTCAGATGGGTCTGCCACTGCGATTACTTCAACAGTTTCAGATTTAGCAAGTGCCGCCGCATGGACACGACCCATGCGTCCGAGACCAATTAAAGCGACTCTCAACCGAGTCATGATCCTCTGACTTCAGCAACCTTTACAACGCGCTTTTCTCTTGCCGAAATTTCACAGGCGATCGCAACGCAAATACCACTTCGTGCCGAATCTGGCGGGCATGGGTTATTTCGAT
>CAMCUE010000140.1 GCA_945878705.1 Ferrithrix thermotolerans DSM 19514
GATGACAAGCGTGTTGTCGGCGATTTCGAGATCATCAAGTGCATCAATCACGCGCTTGATTTGAGCATCAGTGTGGGCAAGAAAGCCTGCGAAGACTTCCATTAGTCGGCTCGCAATTGGTCGATACCGCTCTGGGTAATCACTCCACGCAGGTATTTGTTCGGGGCGCTTGGTCAACGCAGTTTCTGGCGGAATGACACCAAGTTTTAACTGACGTTCGTATATCTCTTGACGAAGCTCGTCCCATCCGCTGTCAAATTTGCCTTTGAACTTATCAATCCATTCGCGTGGCACGTGATGAGGTGCGTGCACCGCCGGTGTAGAAAAATAACAGAAGAAAGGTTTGTTTGGTGATGAGGCTTTCTGACGTTGCATCCAAGTGATTGTTTGATCGGCGAGATCTTCGGTTAGGTGATAATCGGGGTTACCGACGTGCGGTGATATTGGTGTTGTTTGATCGTAAACAGGTGGCTCGTATTGAGAAGATTCAGCACCCATGATTCCGTAGAAACGATCAAAGCCGAGACCTGTCGGCCATCGATCAAACGGTCCAGCTGGGCTTTGCTCCCATGAAGGGGTCAAGTGCCACTTGCCAAAGCACGCAGTGCTGTAGCCAGACGTGCGAAGAACTTGGGCAACAGTCGCTGATTCGGGGGGTATCGCGCTGTCGTAACCAGGAAACGAGTTGGCGATTTCGGTGATCCCGCCCATATGTACTGCGTGATGATTGCGACCTGTCAAGAGAGCAGCGCGGGTCGGAGAGCAAAGCGCAGTTGTGTGAAACTGATTATAACGCAGACCTTGTTTGGCGATTTTGTCAAGACCCGGTGTCGTAACTGGTCCTCCGAAATTGCCGAATGATCCAAAACCAACATCGTCGAGCATGATCAACAAAATATTTGGCGCATCGGCCGGAGCTTTAGGTGCCAAAAGTTTTTCGGGTTTTGAATCTGTTATGACCTTCTTGATCTCGCCTGAAAACTTGGGTGTTGCGCGGGGGAGATTCTGTTGACTCACGAGCGCAGGCCGTCAATATCGAACACCGCGAGGGCGCTTTTTGCGTTGCTTACGTTGCCTTCGATTTTCAAGGTACCCAAATTGATCGCGTCAGACAAACTCGTTACACCGGTCAAAATATCTGCCCATATTTCAATTGTCGAAGTCACTTGGATATTTGCATCGCGCCCGTCAGTTTGCTTAGCAATACAGTTTCGAATATGCAGACCAGTTTTGTCGTGACCTGTGAAGTTGAAACAAATATTTGCGTCAAGGCCGATCGCCCGTTCAGGGTCAAGCATGACTCGCAAAATGTGAACTGATCTTTCAGCTGACGCTGAAACAATTTGTCTGCGTGTAAGTCGATGAGTATTGAATCGAGATAAATCAAGCGTGCCTTCAAGATCGCGTGCTCGGGTTAAGCACCAATTTCGAATATTGGCTGCAGTTGTGCGTTGAGCGATCAGTCGAAGCGTGCTTGCTAGAAGTGCACGGTCTGAAGTTTCGCTATCAGCGCTAAAGCTAAGCCACGACCCAAGTTCGCATGCCCAGCGTAAGTCGTTATTTTGTATCGCTTCTCGAACGATGTTGCGTACAGTTTCGCGACCGCCGAAGCCAGCAATCATTCTGTTGGCGTGTTCTACGCGAGGTAAAGGAAACAAGTTCGCTGGGTCTCCATCAAACCAGCCGAATAGTCCGCTACGAATTTGACGAACATGATGTTCGGAAACGCCATAAAACTCAGACGTCAAATTATCGTCATCATAGAAATCTGGCAATCGAATCTCGTGAGCCAGTTCTGTGCTTGTGTACCCACGATTAGTCAGGCGAACTGTTTGATCCCATAAAAACTGTATTGAATCTCGATATTTTGTGACGCGGTTGAGAATTTCGTCAGCGCCACTAATCGGCATGCCATGCGCACCGACCAAATGATCTGCATTTAGTGACAGCAAGTGGTCAACGCCGTTGAGCATTATTCGTGGGTCACGATATTCTTCACCGCGAATTGCAAAAATATTGAATAGCACTGGCCAAACTAAGTTGTTGACCGCACAGCCAAGTGTGCAGAACCAAAAAGTTACAGAATCGTCTGCATCAGAAGGTGCTGGAGTCACGTCAATGCTCAGCCCGGCAACCTCAATAGTGCATTGTGAGTTGAAAGTGTATTTAGGTTCAATAAATCCGTTCGTCTGAGTTGTGTGCTCTGGGTTGCGGTAGAAACGACCCAACCCAACATTGACAATGCCGTCTGGGCCATCTTGAGGCAGAGTGATCGCAAATTGCTCTACTAATCCACGACCGTATGACGGTGCAATTTCGGCCGTTGCTCGCACTCGGTTGTAGGCAATCTTCTCATGTCCCCAAATTTGAACATCTTGTGTTGGGTCATCATCAAGCACTGCCTGTGTACCAGAAACATAATGAAAATGCGTGTAAAGAACTGCAACAATTGGCCGTGAAGTTTTAGTTCGTAATTCGGCGATCGCAGTACGCATCTCTTCGTTTGACTCGCCAGTGTCAATTGCGATGATTCCGTCTGGCGCATCAATAAATGTTTGATTCGATAATCCGTTGCCGACTAGACACCAAACACCTTGACGAACTTCGTAAAAATTCCGAACGAGACGTGCAGATTGTTCAGCGTGGTCGCGGTGAGTTACTTGACCACTCGCCAATGTGATTGTGTTGCGATTATCAGGTTCAAAACTTCGCGCGCGCTTTGATTTGGTCATACTTAAGTGTAATTCGTATGTTGAGTCGTGTCTGGAGAAATTTCATCCGGCCAATTTGAGTGCCAGATATTGGCAGCACTTGTACCGACATGCAGTGGAGCCCGATCAAAGTTAGCCAATGGCTCAAGCAGCGGTTTGACGATTACATCCCATCGTGGTTTCGAAAAGAACGGAAACGACTGTCGATGTTTGCCTGTTCGGTTGATGACTCGATGTGGTGTTGAAATCAAGCGACCGCCACTCCAAAGTTCAAGCATGTCACCAACATTCAAAACCATTCCCTCTGGTGGGCAATCTGCGGCGATCCATTCATCATTGAGCGTGCGAACTTCTAATCCGCCAACTGGATCGTGTGCCAGCAATGTCAACAAGTTGAAGTCTTTGTGAGGGTGCTGTCCCCACGTATCACTGAGCGGTGGAGTGGGCGGATAATTCAACAATGTCATATTTGTCAGTGGGCTTCTCATGCACTCAAGAATTAAATTTTCATCGATAGCAATCGTTTTGCAAAGAGCAATTATCAGATATTCACTCACACGAGTCAGTTCACGCCAGTAATTGATAACTGGTGTCTTTATGTCTTCGGCGATATCAGGCCATTTGTTCGGTCCGTAAAGACTGCAGTCTTTACAAATCTGATCACTCGGGTCTGTCTCGTTGTGAAGTTTCCAGGCCTCGTATTGATCTGCGTTACCTTTGCCTGAGTTTGGCGTAAAAAAACCGAGCGGTACGAAGCCTCGATAGTTGCCTTTCACGACAGTGTCCTTAAGCAAGATATTTCGCGGTGTTTCAAAAACGGTGGCAACTGCCTTGCGCATTTCTGCAACCGTCGTGTCAGCAACTTGATGGCCGATAATGATTGCAAAGCCAACTTCACTCAACGCTTTGTAAAGCAAATCCGCAGATTTCGTGAATTCTGAAGTTTCTAGATTCTCTATAACTAGTGCCGAGATATCAACGATCGGCAGTCGCTTGTTCATTGCTCTAGTTAATCAGAAGCGTGGTTCTGAACATGTTGAAAGCCGAAGCGGCCCTTAATGCAGAGGTTGCCGTGCGTTACTGAATGATCGCTAGGTGAGGTGACTTTAACAATCGTGTTGTCTTGTACATGCAAGGTGAGTGCACACCCGACACCGCAGTATGGGCAAATCGTATCTGTCTGAGTTTGTTCTGGTTCGTTCCATGTGCCGTCTTGGCGCATGTCGTATTCGCTTGTAAACATCAGCGCACCTGTTGGGCAAACTTGAATACAGTTGCCGCAATAAACACAGGCCGAATCAGTTAGGTCAACAGCAAACTCGGTCGATATTCTGGCGTCAAAGCCTCGCCCTGCAGTTGTGATCGCAAAAGTATTTTGCCACTGCTCACCACAGGCATCAACGCACTGGTAACACAAAATACATTTTGA
>CAMCUE010000141.1 GCA_945878705.1 Ferrithrix thermotolerans DSM 19514
GATAAAAGGTGGGCAGAGCCTGTTGAAAGTCTACGAAAGGTTGGCGTCACGACTTTAATTTTTGAGGGTTTGGGCGGTGGTTTGGGTGCGGGTGGCGGCGTGGATGTGGTCGACGGTGAGACCGCAGCAACCGCCAATGAGTTGGGCGCCGTTGTCAATCCATTCCGAATAGAAAGTTTCGAGGCGCTCAGGCGAAATCACATCAACGAATTGCCAGTCGGGCATTTCGAAATAGCCCGAGTCTGGATACGCAGACATCGGGCCAGAAAAGTTTTTGCGAATCGCCGCGAGTGTTTCGCCAACTATCTCGGCACCAGTGTGCATTACACCAGCAACATCAACGCCAGTTTTTGGGATCAACTTGGTTATCTCTTCTAGGGGAAACTCATTATGTTGATCAAAACTTATGGCGCGACCGTCGGGTGCGCGGCGGGCGCTCATGCCAAACCAAACTGGCAAGCCGGTTTCAAGTGCGGCATTCAAAGCAAGTGGCACACGATTTGGCTCATACATCATCTCTAACATGATGTGATCAACTCCAGAAGATTTCAAAATATCTGCGAGTTCACCAAAAGCGTGTGCGAGTTCGTCGTTCGACGGCACTTGGGCCTGATCAACTTTTGCTGTGCCAGCAGCCACGGGCAACATGTGCGAGAGTGAACCAGCCACCGCAATTTTGCGACTCGGTGATTTTTTAGTTGCCAAGTCACGTGCACGCAACGCCGCTTCAACCGCGATGCGATTGATTTCTTCGACCCGATCGGCATAACCGGCAGGTGTGAGCATCAATCGCGATGAAGCAAAAGTGTTTGCAGTGATCACATCAGCACCAGCATTGATGTAGTCAAGATGAACTTGCGTCAGCAACTCGCTGTTGTTAAGTGACGCCGGGCCACACCAAGCCGAAGGGTCCATTTGTGCACCGCGGCGTTGCAGTTCGGTGCCAGTTCCGCCGTCAATGACGATAATTTCGCCTGCATCTAAGCGCCGTTTGACATCGTGGTAACTCATGACCAGCAACACTAACTGTATTACATCGATATTTCTAGCGAAAAATTGGTTTGTGGTTTAAGATCAAGATGTGGTGATTGACGAATTAAGAGCGGTGCTTGGCCAGAAGGTGAGCGTCAACGACACGATTCGTGAGCATCATTCAAAAGACGAAAGTTTTCATACGCCAACTTTGCCTGATGCAGTTGTGTTTGCGACCTGCACACAAGACGTAGCGACAACATTAAAAATATGCAACGCGCATCAAACTCCGGTTGTTGCTTGGGGTGCTGGTACTTCGCTTGAAGGCAACAGCACACCAATTCGTGGTGGAGTATCACTTGATCTTTCGCAGATGGACAAAATCTTGCGAGTCAGTGGCGAAGATCTTGACTGCACTATCCAGCCCGGTGTGCGCCGCAAACAACTGAACGAATATTTATCGCGTTACGGATTATTCTTTCCAGTTGATCCAGGCGCTGACGCAACTTTGGGCGGCATGGCTTCAACGGGTGCATCTGGAACGACGACAGTTAAATACGGCGCAATGAAGCAATTGGTGATGAGTATGACAGTTGTAACTGCAAATGGAGAAGTGATTACAACTTCACGACGTGCTCGAAAAACTTCTGCCGGTTATGACCTGACGCATCTTTTCGTTGGTTCAGAAGGCACACTCGGTGTAATCACAGAATTGACTTTGCGACTTTTTGGCATTCCTGAAGTTATTGCATCGGCGACAATGCAGTTTGAAACTGTCCGTGAAGCCGTTGACGGCGTAATTGAAGTCATTCAACTAGGCGTGGATGTAGCCCGAATTGAATTAGTTGATCGAGATGCGGTGGTCGCAGTTAATCGATATTCGAATACAGACCTGCCAGAAAAAGATCTTTTATTGCTTGAATTTCATGGGTCAGCCGAGTCGACTGCGATTGACATTGCCCAAGCTAGAGAGATTCTTGAGCGGCACGGCGGAGGCGGATTCTTGCAAACAACTGACGAAGCCGAGCGACGCAAGTTATGGCAGGCAAGACACGACGCTGGTCTGGCGTGCAGGGCGCATCAACCCAATGGTCGTATATTTTCGACTGACGTATGTGTGCCGATTTCGAAACTTTCGCAATGCGTTGAAGAAACCAAAAAAGATTTAAGTGATTCTAAAATTTTCGGGCCAATTGTTGGGCATGTGGGTGACGGTAATTTTCATGTTTTGTTGACTTGCGATCCAGAAGATCATAAAGCAATTGAACGACTAGAAGAATTTCATACACGGTTAGTAAAGCGATCACTGACCCTTGAAGGCACTTGCACAGGTGAGCACGGAATCGGCATCGGCAAAATTGAATATCTAGTTAGCGAACTTGGCAGTGAGGCCGTTGATGCAATGAGAGCCATTAAGTTTGCTCTTGACCCGAATGGCATCATGAATCCGGGCAAAGTTGTCGGTGAAGTGTCTCTAATTAGTCTTTAACTGGTCTGTAATTAGTGCAACTGACGGCTCAACAGTTTTTGCCCTTTGATGGTACGGCAACTTTATACCACGATTTTTTAGACACGCAGTTTGCGATGCGAGCGTTTAATCAAATAAGAGATGAAAGTCAGTGGGAGCAACCAGAGATCACAATTTTTGGGAATACGGTACTTGAACCGAGGCTCTCAACTTGGCACAACGAACTTGGTGAAGGTTACAAATATTCGGGTGTAATGCGCCGTGCTCAACCATTTTCAAAGACACTCAGTGAAATTCGCGATCGGTGTGCAGAAATTACTAATACGCCGTTCAACTCTGCGCTTATCAACTTTTATCGCAACGGTCAAGACGGCGTCGGCTGGCACTCAGACAACGAAGCTTGCAACGGTCCTGAGCCAACAATTGCGTCGGTCAGTCTTGGCGCGACACGAAGATTTGACATGCGTCACCGCAAAACTGGCGAGACGATCAAAATTCAACTTGAATCAGGAAGTCTGTTGGTTATGGCAGGTAAGTCGCAACAATATTGGGTGCATCAAGTAGCAAAGACCAAACGAGTCCATGAGCCGCGCATCAACTTAACTTTTCGCTGCGTAATTGAAAATTTCTAGAACTAGTATCTAGTCCATGGCAACAAGCGATTTTGTGATGTACAGCACGCAATGGTGTGGATATTGCAAGCGCCTCAAGTCAATGCTCAATGCGGACGGCATCGAATTTACTGAAATAGATTTAGAGCAAAGTCCAGATGCTGTTGCAATTGTTGAGCGAGTCAATAACGGTAATCAAACAGTGCCAACGCTTGTATTTTCTGACGGTGAAGCGATGACTAATCCGTCTGTTGCGAAAGTAAAAGAAAAACTGAGTTCGCTCGCAGCTAACTAATTTCGGTCGCGCGGCGATGGAATCACAACTGGACCAGTGTCATCGTTAACAGTAATTACATCGATTTTGTGTTCATAAATGTTGCTTAGAGTTTCTGCGGTCATTGTTTCACGCGGTGCTCCAGCTGCAACCTGTTTGCCTTTTTGCAACAAAACAACACGATCGGCAAATGACATCGCCACATTGAGGTCGTGAAACACCGCAATTACCGTTCGACCATCATCAACTAGTGATCGCACAATTCTCATCAGTTTTTCTTGTTGGCCAATATCCAAAACGGCAGTTGGCTCATCAAGCAATAGCAACGGCGTATCTTGGGCCAAAATTCTCGCCATTGAGACACGAGCCTGCTCGCCAATTGAGAGCGACCGATAAAGCCGAGTTCGCATTTCAAGTACATCAACTCGTTTCATCGCCATCTCGATCAGGTCTTGGTCAGCGCCTGTTTGTTTCGGGCCTCGTCCCATTTCAACAACTTCTTCGACACTGAACGGAAACGAAACTGTTACTTGTTGTGGCAGAACAGCGCGACGCTGTGCAAGTTCGCGTTTTGTGAGCGATGAAATTTGGTCTTCGCCAAAATTGACGATTCCAGAATTTGGTATCAGATCTCCGGCAAGTACTCCAAGCAGAGTTGACTTACCTGCGCCGTTCGGTCCGAGGATCGCAATCAATTCACCTTGGCTGGCATGTAGTGAAACGTCTTGAAGAATCGTCGACTCGCCGCGCACTACCGAAACATTTTCACATTTAATTATTGGGTTTGAGACAAGGTTCACGTCCAA
>CAMCUE010000142.1 GCA_945878705.1 Ferrithrix thermotolerans DSM 19514
CCATTGATGCTTGGCTTTAATCGCAGATTTGACCCGAGTCATCGCAGTGTTCGCGACAATGTTGCTAATGGCACGATTGGCGATGTTCATATCGCTCGAATCACAAGTCGTGACCCTTCACCGCCACCAGTTTCGTATGCGAAAGTTTCTGGTGGCATTTTTATTGATATGACGATTCATGATTTTGATATGGCGCGATATGTTGTCGGCAGCGAAATTATTTCTGTCTACGCAACTGGGGCAGTGCGAATCGTGCCCGAGTTCGCCGAAATTGGAGACCTTGACACTGTGGCAATTATGTTGCAACACGAAAATGGTGCGATCACGATGATCGACAACTCGCGTCAGGCCGTTTACGGTTATGACCAGCGGGTTGAAGTCTTCGGTTCAAAAGGTTTGGTCGGTTCAGATAATCCGATGATGACTAGCGTGATTAAGCGCAACGATGAAGGAACACAGTTAGACAAAATGCCTTACTTCTTTTTGGATCGTTACATTCCGTCGTATATTGCTGAATGGAACGAATTCATAGGTGTCGCCACCGGAAAAATTCAGCCAGTTGTTACTGGTGCTGATGGTCGTGCATCGCTTGTCGCCGGGTTGGCGGCATGGAAGTCAGTTCGCGAAGGTCGAATGGTGAAGACAAGTGAAATTGTTGGCTAGTTAAAAAATTAGACCCCGAAATTTTTTAGTCGTGCATCAGCGAAGCGGTCGCGCGTAGATTTGCTTTGAGTTGTTGTTGCACTCGGCTCTGAAGCAATACGTGATGATGCAACCCATGATGGCCATTTGCCAGTCAGTGTCGCGGCTGCTTGTCTGGCGGCACCGAGTGCAACTATTTCAGGTTCGTTAAGTACGTTGACTTGCTTGCCTGTTAAGTCAGCAACTATCTGACAAACAGCGGGCGACTGTGCGCCGCCACCGAGCAAAAATATTCGACCTGATGTATCAACTCCACAGTTCGTGATTGCATTCAATCCATCGAGAAGTCCGCAAACAACACCTTCAATTGCGGCGCGCGCAACATCACTGCGCGAATGACTCGAGTTAATGCCGACCAACATTGCTCGCGCGTCAGGCAGATTCGGCGTTCGTTCGCCATCTAGGTATGGCAATAGCGCAAGACCATTTGCCCCGCAGTTAGAAGCCATCGCAAGTTCGCCAAACTGCTGCAGATCAACATTCAGAAAATTAGCAAACGAATCAAAAACTTTTGTTGCGTTTAGAGTGCAGACGAGTGGCAAGAAACTTCCTGTGGCATCAGCGAAACCCGCTACTGCCGCGCTGCTATCAGTTGTTGCCTGGGCACTTACTGCATAAACCGTGCCTGATGTACCTAGTGAAATGGCAACATCGCCAGGCAGAAGACCGATGCCAAGTGCGCCAGCCATATTGTCACCCGTGCCACAGCCAATTACGGCATCGCCCCATTGGCCCGTTGATTCAAGCGGTTCGGCGACGCGGGGCAACATTTTTGACCAATCGCGAGACTTGTCGATTATTTTCAGAACTTCGCCGTCATAACTATTGGTTGACGGCGACCAATAACCAGTGCCAGAAGCATCACCGCGATCTGTGGTTATTTCGGCTGCGCCACCGCCGCGCAAATGCCACGACAAATAGTCGTGTGGCAAACATATGTGGGCAACTCGCGACCAGTTCTGTGGCTCGACACGCTTTAGCCACGAAAGTTTCGCCACGGTGAAACTCGCGACTGGCACACTGCCGACATGCGAAGCCCACCACGCGGCATCGCGTTGATCTACACACCACTGGGCATCTGGTGCTGACTCGGTGTCGTTCCACAATTTGGCTGGGCGCACAACTTTGTGACTGGCGTCAAGAGTGACTAATCCATGTTGTTGACCGGCGACCGAAATGGCGGCGACGTTTGGCAAAACAGCCTGCGCAGAAGCTTGTGCGTAAGCCTGGTCAAACGCCGTTATCCAATCAGTTGGGTTTGTTTGACTAACTGGGGCAATGCCTGTGCTTGGGTGCGATGCACGACCAGACGAAACTAATTCGCCAGAATCTAGATCGCGAACCTCTACTTTTGTTGACTGCGTTGACGAATCAACGCCGACTACAACCGGCATTATTTAGCGAACGCCGAGAATCAGTTCTGTAACAAGTTGGTCGAGACGTTCGTGAGCATAACCACGTTCGCCGAGTGCCTTGACATCAAATGTGTCTGTGCGCAGACTGTGCAACGCATCAGCGCCTAATCCATCAGGTGAAGTCGGCACACTTAGTTGATCAAACATTGCGGCTTTAAGTGCTGCCTGAATCTCTTTATCTTGTTTGAACTCGCGCGATTTCTCAGCCAAGATCAAATAAGTTCGCATGCAACCTCGGGCAAAATCCCAGACACCCTCTGCATTCTCTGTTCGATATGCGTGAGCATCAAAGTGCAACATTCCGTCCCACTTCGAATCTTCAAGCAATTTAACGAGATAGAAAGCATCGCGGATTCCTTCACTGCCGAATCTAAAGTCTTGGTCGAACTTGCCAATGCGTTGCGCATTCAAGTCAATATGAAACAACTTGCCGTGCCACAAAGTTTGCGCAACAGCGTGCGTGAAGTTGAGCCCGCTCATCGTTTCGTGCGCGAACTCTGGGTTGAGGCCGACCATCTCTGGCCACTGCAATTCGTTGATAAATGCAATTGCGTGACCAACTGTTGGCAAAAACATATCTCCACGCGGTTCGTTTGGTTTCGGCTCAAGTGCAAACTTAATGTCATAGCCACGATCTTTTGCATATGCGCAGCAAATGTTTACTGCCTCGGCGTAACGATCAAGTGCGGTTCGAACATCTTTTGCTGCTTCGCATTCAAGACCTTCACGGCCGCCCCACATCACATAAACTTTTGCGCCAAGTGAGACGCCCATGTCGATTGACTCCATAGTTTTTTTAATTGCATAGCGACGAACAATCGGATCATTAGCGGTGAATGCGCCCTCTTTGAACACTGGCTGACCGAAAAGATTAGTCGTAGCCATCGGAACTTTCATGCCGGTCTTATCTAGTGCTTGACGAAAACGTTTCAGCGCAGTTTCGCGCTCAGCGGCAGTTGATCCAAATGGCACAAGATCGTCGTCATGAAAGTTGACACCGTATGCACCAAGATCAGATAGACGATGTACCGAATCAACAGGGTCAAGTGCGGGGCGAGTTTCTAATCCGAATGGGTCGCGGCCCATGTTGCCGACGGTCCAAAGACCGAATGTAAAGCGATGTTCTGGTTTAGGAGTGAAGTTGTCAGACATAACCGAGATACTAGTTGTAATTCGGATTAGTCCGCTAAGCCGTTAGAGTAAACAAGCCTTTTACCTTCCGGGGTAGCTCAGTTGGCAGAGCAACGGACTGTTAATCCGTTTGTCGTGGGTTCGAGCCCCACCCCCGGAGCCAAGTAATTACCCATAATCCGATTAATACGATTAGGTGAATCATGGTCGAAACTGCGCGAGTGGCGAATGTTGCTCACCCGCTTGATCCACTAAGTCGAGATGAACTTGAAAAAGTAATTATTGCGGCGCGAAGAGAATTAAAACTCAGTCAACATCATTTGATTGCGATGGTCCAACTTGAAGAGCCAACTAAAGCCTTACTTGCGGATTATCAAAACGGCAAAACTAATCTTCGCGCGGCACGGCTAACAATTTTCGATCGCACTACAGCCAAAGTCAGCGAGACCGTCATCACAATTAGTGGCAAAGTCTTAATCCACCAAATTATTGAAGGCGCCAAAGCACCAATTTTGAGTGTCGAATCTGTTCAGGCGATTGCGGCGGCAAAGAAAGATCAACGGGTAATTGGAGCATTGTTGCAACGCGGAATCTCGGATCTCAGCACTGTAATTATGGAGACTTGGCCGATCGGCGCGCAGATACCCAAGCATTTTGATGACGGTCGGCGAATCGTCTGGACTCCGATGTGGCATCAGCCAACACCTCAGGCGAACTTTTATGCCCACCCAATTTCGGGTTTACATGCAATCGTCGACATAGATTCTGGCGAAGTTCTTGCTGTCGAGAACGATCAACAAATTGCAATACCTCGGACACCAGGCCCGTATCGGCAGAGTCAAAC
>CAMCUE010000143.1 GCA_945878705.1 Ferrithrix thermotolerans DSM 19514
AGATCGCCGCGCTCATGACTGCCCGACGCAAACACCACCGAACCGATTTCGTTCGGCACATCAACGAGCGGCATCCACATTGTGATCGTGTTGGTCGTATCAAGCGGCCAATAAACATGGTCTTGATGCCACGGGGTGATGCCACCACCCGGCTCTTTGAATAATGCCTGATCGTGATACAAACGCACGCCGTCGACACCCATCAAATCTGCCGCAACTTTGGCGAATCTTTTGGCCATCACAAACTCGCGGGCTGTTGTGTCAATAGTCCACAAATTCATGGATTGACTAAATGCCTTGCCATAAGTGTCGCGCTCACTCATTGGTCGCTCATCGCCGCGCAACAACTGTGTCGCACTTTTTATCGCCGGCAAATACTCGCCGACTTCTTGCGCCGATGCAAGACCGCGCACCACCGCGTGCCCGTTGCGCGCAAAACCGTGCCGGCTCGCCGCATCAATTTCAATCGTGTTGTCAAGCGAGATCATGCGCTGCACAACATGATGTTACTCAGAGGGTTGGCGACTAAAAAAGAGTCGGTTGCGCAGTCTTCAAGACAACTTGAGCAGGGGTAAAACCAGAAACCCAAAAATCATCGCGTGAACTCACGGCGGATGCACCAAGTTTTAATAGCCCATGGTTTCCATCTGTTGCACCATCGCCTGCCCAAACATCAACTTGGGCAAATTTGCCAGCGAGTGCTTCTTTCGCACCTTCCCAGGTTCCACCTTTTTCAAGATCAGATACAACCACGAGCGTCGATTCAGATAGCGCATAGACGAATCGATTACGACCCATCGCCAATCCAACCGAAAATCGAACATCTGGGCCATACGGGCTCACCAGACAGATTCTGCCTTCATGAACAAGGTTTCTAATTTCGTTTGTATTTGCAATTGTACGAAGACCTTCAGTTGGTACACCGATTACTTGGCCATCAATTTTAAGTGCCGCCGTCATCGCGACGCGATCAATGCCCCGGGCTAAACCGCTAACGACGACATCTCCTTGTTTGATCGCAGCACTTGCCGCAGATTGAGCAACAGCGATTGCTTCTTCACCAGCATTGCGCGAGCCGACGATTCCACGTCCGGTCTTTTCTAATAAGTCAGTATTGCCTGCGACCAACAAAAACGCAGATGACTTAACACCTAAAACATTTGTTACACGCTTTGGAAAACCTTCATCCAAAAACGACAAAATCCTAATACCTGAATCTTCTAATCGCTTCATTTCAAATACGAATGCGGTTGCGGCATCGCACAACTTTTTTATTCGTTCAGCCTCGTCGAATTCAATCGCATAGTCGCTAACTAATTCGTCTGCAGAAACCTCTAAAACCTGCCCGATTTGTGGAATCTTGTCGTATAACCCCCAAATCTCACGAGCAGTTAAAGCATCAGCATCAACATCAACCAAGCGGTTCGTCATCAACAAAACGGCGAGCGAATCATTGGTCATGTTTCAAGAATCTCCTGACTGGGTTGACGCCAACGCTAGTGGATATACGTTTCCGCTTCCTGATTG
Source organism: Ferrithrix thermotolerans DSM 19514 (assembly GCA_945878705.1). GTDB lineage: Bacteria > Actinomycetota > Acidimicrobiia > Acidimicrobiales > Ilumatobacteraceae > BACL27. The sequence goes on from CAMCUE010000143.1 coordinate 1,528, forward strand.
TCTCAATAAGCGACCTACTTCGGTGAGCGTCCAACGCGAATCAACTAAATCATCAAGCAGAAAAACTGGCCCGTCTAACAATGCACCATTAATTGTGAATGCACCGCTGACATTGGCACCTTGATGGGCTGAGTTCGCCATAACCTTTTGTGGCTCCGTCAAATTCTTTTTGGCGACAATTTGCAAAAATGGAATACCAAGTTGATTTGCAATTCGAAGCGCAATGTTGGGTACTAGGTCGCCACTCCGTACAGATGGGATACATGTCATCCATTTCGGGCGTTCGACCAACTTCCAGTCTGAAATCATTTCAACGACAGCATTTACAATTTCATCCCCAAAATGATGATCGCCTTGCTTGCCTTTTGCGACTTCGTCCCCATAACCGCCGTCCTTCCATTTGCTCAAACATCGACCTTCCATAAGTTGCTCATTAGTCGGAATGTTTCTATTGTCCCAATTTCTCTTGCGGGGCTCAATAGTTAGATATCCACTTTGCAAATACACCTGTGCGACGGCTATTTCTATCGGCGTAAAATTCGCCGTCATCTTGACACCCGTGCAGTTGTCACAGATACCACAAGAAGACAAATCGTTGTCGTTTAGATGGCTAACCAAAAAACTCATGCGACATTCAGTTGTATTGCAATATTCAATAACTTCATCTGCCCCACGTGCTTTTGAGGCCAACGTATGCTCAACCCGATCTTTTGGATACACCCATTTCTTTAGAGTGCGGGCGTAAGTCTTTGATTTAACACGGTCTACGACTCCTTCAACATGCAATTGTTTCATAGCATTCTCTATCGCCCCAGATTTTAGGTTGACTTGTTTTTCGATTGCGATAGTTGAAAGTGGTCCATCAGTACTCTCGAACACAGACAGAATTTGAGCGATGACTTCTTCTTTTGGAAACGAACCATTTCTAAAATATGCATGAATGTCTTTATCTTCAGAACCACGCATCATGACACCAAGTGAAGATTTTAAAGCTCGACCAGCACGACCAACCTGCTGGTAATAGCCAACGAGCGAATCAGTTGACTGGTAGTGAATCACAAAACTAACGTCTGGTTTGTCATAACCCATTGCTAATGCGGTTGACGCCACGACTGCCTTAACCTCATTATCTAGAAGCTGTCGGAGTGACTCGTCTTTCTCTTCTTGCGTGATGTCGTCACCTGACCGATAACGCGAAACTTTATGGCCACGGTTTATGAGATAACCAGCGACTAGATCAACGTCTCGTTGTGTGAGGCAATAGATAATCCCGGTGCCGGGCAAGTTCTCGAGGTTTTTGTCGAGCCAGACAAGTCGAGTCGCACGATTAGGTGAATCAAGCACGCTCAACGCGAGCCCATCTCTTTTTAGTGGCCCGCGAAGAACAGGTAATCCATCGCCGAGTTGTTGTGATACATCGGCAATCACTTTGTCATTGGCAGTTGCAGTTGTGCCAAGCACCGGAATACCTTTTGGAAGACGACCAATGACTTGGCCAAGTCTGCGGTAATCGGGCCGAAAGTCGTGACCCCAATCTGAGATGCAATGCACCTCGTCAATCACGATTAAGCCTGGCCGACGACCAACGAGAGGCATAACTTTGTCGGAAAATTCTGGATTAGCTAGACGTTCTGGAGATATCAGTAACACATCGACGGCGTCAGCGTCAAGAAGAGACACGAGTTCGCCCACCGCAAGATCATTTACTGAATTTATTGTGTAGGCCCGCAAACCTAACCGCTTCGCTGCATCAATTTGATTGTTCATCAACGCAAGCAATGGCGACACAATAAGAGTTGGCCCTAACCCTTGCTTACGCAACAGATGAGTAGCAACGAAATAAACCGCACTCTTTCCCCACCCTGTGCGCTGCACCACAATCACTCGCGCTTTGTCGTTTACCAAAACTTCGATCGCCTCACGTTGCCCGTCGCGAAATTTGGCCACCGGATTTTTTGTCAGGGTTCGCAGAGCCAATAGAAACTCATCTACTTGAATACTTGACATAACAACACCCCTATGAACGAAGATTTGGTGACGCGGATAGCGCGATGATTGAAGTGATAGTAACCCGAGGGTGTTTGCGGTGAACGCAAACCCATTCGCGGGCTGAGCTGGGCCTGGCTGGGACTGGCTGCGCCGACAGGCTGAAGGCTGAAGACCGAAATATCCGCTAGTCGAAATTATTTGAACCCGCGCAGGGCGGCTATTCTTAAAAAATCGACGGCGTCACAATCCCCACTGCAATCTTGCACCCCATGGGTGTGATGCGCGTCAAGTTGGGCGAACTCGCCGATGTCGGCGTCGGGCCAAAGGGCAATCGCATGATCCGCAATGTGTTGTCGATCGAACTCAAGTCAGAAAAACTCAACGCAACGCTGGCCAATGTTGGCGCCGCCGATTGGCTCAACGTCAGCGACGACGTCTCAGCACTTGACGTGCGCCTGACACTTAAGACTGACGACGGCGAATTTATCCATGTCGAATATCAAGGACGCAGCGACCCGACCACTGGCCTCATCGCCACAGCACCAACATTTCAAACCGGCAGCGAAAAATATAAA
>CAMCUE010000144.1 GCA_945878705.1 Ferrithrix thermotolerans DSM 19514
TGTCGGTTTGATTGGCGACTCAGTTTGAACGACGGAATGCGTCTGCTTTTTATTTATTGGCGCAACAGGCTTGATTGAAATTGCAACCGAACCTGCTCCGGCCTGACGCAATTTTGCAAACAAATCATCTACGCCAGACTTTTTAGGAACGACTGCAGCGTTTTCAATTTTCGGTTTTGGAGTCGCTTTGACTGCTTCTAAAACTGGTTCTTGAGTTTGTTCTGGTTGAACAGTCAGTTCTGCTTCTTCTGTTTGTTGATCATCAGCCGGCGCATCAGTCGGCGCATCAGTCGGCGCATCAGTCGACGGATGCAAGCGACGAGAAGTCCGACCGAAAAGTTGAATCACATTGGCTCGATGACCTACATCTGGCTCATCAGCTTTTATTTCTGAGCTAACTTCTGACTTAACTTTCACTAGTTCTTCAACCGGTTCTTCAAATATCTTCTCAACCGGTTTTACGAACGTATTTTCAACTGGCACCTCAACTGGTTTTTCAAGTTCAGGTTCAAGTTCAAGTTCAGAAACTGATTCAGCCTGCCCAGTTAGAAAAGGTTGTTGAACTGGTTCAGTTTTTGACAAATCAGTAGTCATAGGAACTGAATGTTCAGAAGTGTCGTCGTCGTATTTTTCGCGATCAAACTGAACTACATTTTGAATTGTTGGATCAACTACCCCGTTAGAAGTTGCGTGCGATAACTCTCCAGCCGCTTCATCAAATTCTGTCAAATCACCCATGACATCATTTGCTGCCAAGCGAGCCCGCTCGAACGCCGACATCAGTCGATCACGATCACGAATTAGCTGTTCAATTTGTTGTTTAGCAAGTTCGCGGCGACGAGCGAGTTCGGACAACTTTTTTTCACTGTATTCTCGGGCCTCGTTAACCATTTCTCTGCCCTGTTGCTTAGCGAGTTCAATTTCTGATTCGCTGTCTTCTAATGCATCGCTACGGCGACGAGCGACTTCAATGTCAGCTTCTTCGTGCATTCTTGCAACTTCAAGAGTTGCGTCGCGCACCAAGCGTTCTGCTGATTCAGCGGCTCTTACACGCATCTGTTGTGCTGCTTCGCGCGCCACAGAAAGAACTCGAGCCGTTTCTTCACCTAACAAGGTCGTTACCGTTGCTTCGTCGAGCACACCCGGATCGGATAACCCGCGAGTTTGTATCGCTCGCATTTCACTTTCTAAAAATCTCTCTCGTTCTTGAAGTCTTGCCAACTCGGCAGAAACCATTCTTAAAAAATCACGAACTTCGCCTTGGTCATAACCGCGTCGTACTACTTCAAATTGTGCTGAACCAACTGCCGCCGGAGACGACGGGTCTGGGCGCGAAAAGGAAATCGCCATATATATAAGGTTAAACCCCGATTAGAGCTCTATCGCGTCATTAGAAATGTCACTTCCCCCCAAGCCTTTAAGGTATGACAAAGCTTCGCCGAGATTTGCAACTGGAACAACAGTCAACTTAGATCCCGCAACGCGTCTGGCTGCCGTAATTTCTTGCTCTGATTGCGAACTTGGAACAAAAAATACTTTCGCCCCTGAGGCTTTAACCGCAACAGTCTTTTGACGCAATGCGCCGATTGCGCCAACCGTTTCGTCGCCGTCAATAGTTCCAGTTGCCGCTACTTTAACTCCGCCAGTCAGTTCGCCCGGTGTCAGCTCGTCAATCAAAGCGAGAGTAAAAGCGAGACCGGCGGATGGACCACCAATCAAATCTGTATTGATCCCAACTTCAAATGGCAAAGTCACTTTTCTCGTATCGGCTGGCCAAACTCCAATTATCGTTCGATTCGGATCATCAGGGCTGACAATCAACTCAACACGCTTGATGATTGATTCAGTTGATTTGTGTGGCGTAACTGTCAACTTGACAACATCGCCAGGAGAATAATTTTTCATAAGCGGTAATAGATCTGACAATGTCGGAATCTCTTTGCCGTCAAATGCCGTAATCGTGTCACCAATTCCGAGTTGCAAGCACGCACTCAAGGGTCGCGGGTTTGCTTCACAGACAAATCGGTCAATGATTAATTCTCCGTAAGCGATCGTTGCGTCATAACCAAGTCGTCTTAGTGCTACATATTCTGCGATTTGCTTGGCGGTCGACATTGCCTGAAATCCAAGTTGTTTTTGTTCACCTGGTGTTGTGGTGCCGAACTTCTCTTGGCGATTCAAAACATCCACGTCTGGGTCAACCACTCCAACAAGCGCATCAAGTGCACTGAGTTTTGATCCGAATGCGGTTACAAATAGAACTGGTGAAGTCGGTTTATATCGATCAGCAAGTTCAAGTGCTGCCGCATCAAACGTGAATCGTGAGGCGACTTGTTCTGCCGACCCAGGCGCTACTTCCCAATAGTTGACACGCACAACTGCTGAAACAATTATTGCTCCTGTAATTAGCCAAGCGATTGTCAGCATCGGTATTGCCCACCACATATTCCTTTGACGTGGTGCGATAATCGTTTCCTGCTCGGCAGACATCGGTGGCGATACGCTTGAAGAAGTCGTGGTTGTGTCGTTGCTCATGTCACTTACCGTCTTTAATGTTACGGTCAGGTCTATTGCCGTCATCGTGCTGAGCATGATCACCTTGCGGCTCGTCACAGAAAACAAAAATAGCACCAAAACCGGAACATCTGTCACTCAAGTTGATAGTCAAGGTTCTAACTTATCGCTAACAACTACAAATTCTTGGAACATTCGTTCGATCGCATTGATTGGGTTAACTAGTATCTTTTCCGCGGTGCTACTTGCTGTTTTTGTTTCAGTGATCCTTGCACTCTTGTTCTCTAAACTCACCGGATCAATGGGCCAATAGCAAATGAAAATTCTTGTTACTGGTGCTGACGGGTTCATCGGTTCTCACCTAGTCGAAGCACTGATAAAACGAGGTCACGAAGTTCGTGCGTTTGTTCTTTATAATTCTTTTAATTCATGGGGTTGGCTTGACGATGCTGATCCGTCTGTTCGGGACAGTATCGATGTTTTTGCCGGAGACATTCGTGATCCGCACGGCGTTGATGCGGCCGTTGCAGGACAACAAGTAATTTTAAACTTGGCCGCGTTGATTGCAATTCCATATTCATATCATTCGCCGGACACTTACATTGATACAAATATCAAGGGCACGTTAAATATATTGCAGGCTGCTCGAAGGCATTCGGTTAGCAGAGTTGTTCAGACTTCAACAAGCGAGGTTTATGGCACGGCGCAATACATTCCAATTGACGAAAAACATCCGTTACACCCTCAGTCACCGTATGCCGCGTCAAAAGTTGGCGCAGATCAACTCGCTTTAAGTTTTCATGCTTCATTTGATTTGCCTGTTGGAGTTCTTCGACCGTTCAATACTTATGGTCCCCGACAATCGGCGCGAGCAGTTATTCCAACAATTATCAGCCAACTCGCAACCAATCGTGAAGTAAAACTTGGTGCACTTTCACCGACCAGAGATTTCACATTTGTTAAAGACACAGTAACTGGCTTTATCGCTGCTGCTGAAAGCGATGCAATAGTTGGTGAGACAATAAATCTTGGTAGTGGTTTTGAAATCTCAGTTGAAGACACGGCCAAGACCATTGCCCAGTTGATGAATATTGATCTGAAACTCGCAACCGATAAACAACGCGAAAGACCGGAAAATTCTGAGGTTGAAAGATTGCACGCGTCAATTGAAAAAGCGAAAAAACTTCTCAATTGGCAACCGACCTTAAGTGGGGTTGAGGGTTTCAAAACTGGACTAGAACAAACGATCGATTGGTTCTCAGACCCGGTTAATTTGGCGCGCTACAAAGCAGATCGCTACAACATTTAACTAGATGGCGACTTACGATCTAGCAACACAAGAATTTCTTAAAGTACTGGCTTCGGTGCTTGGGCCACTTAAAACTTCAACATTGGCGTTACACGAACCAAATATCGGTGAACATGAGCATCAACTTGTTGCTGAATGTCTTTCAAGTGGATGGGTTTCTTCGGTCGGTGCTTTCATTACCCAATTCGAAAATCAACTTTCAAAAATAACAGGCGCCGCACATGTCATAGCAACAGTTAATGGAACTACT
>CAMCUE010000145.1 GCA_945878705.1 Ferrithrix thermotolerans DSM 19514
AAGAGGCAAAATGTCAGTCGTAATTAACAGTTATGCAACTAGTTTTCGAGTTCGAAGCCATTCGCCTAACACATATATTCGCCGTCGCGTGGTCGTCTCGCTGATGTTTGTAGCACTCGCAGTCGGTCTTAGTTTCGTAATCTCAGATACCACGGCCGTAGCCGATCAAGGTGCTTTAACTAGTTTTGGTGCCACACGGTTCGTGATAGCTCTGCCTACCGACACAATGTGGACAATCGCCCGGCGAGTTGAACCATATGGCCAGATCACTCAACTCGTTGACCAAATGGTTTTCATTAACGGCGGAACTGTCACACCTGGTCAGAAAATTCAAATTCCATAATTTCTAATTTGCAAAGTCTGAGTAATATTGCTCAGGTGAGATGCGTTAGTTGCAGTTGTGAAGACACCAAAGTTATTGATTCGCGCGTTTCAGAAGAAGGCAGTTCAATTCGTCGTCGTCGCTCGTGTTTGAAATGCAGTTATCGCTTCACAACCTACGAGCGACTCGAAGAGGTTCCGCTCTATGTTGTTAAGCGCACGGGTGACAAACAACTTTTTGACCGAGCCAAAATTATCAGTGGTCTACAGTCGGCAGCCAAGGGTCGACCAGTTGAAGATTCAGTACTGCTAGAAATTGCGGCACGAGTTGAAGATGACATGCGGTTGACGGGTGACGATGTCACGAGCAATCAAGTTGGGCACGCCGTTCTAAATCAATTGCGCAGCATCGACGAGGTGACATATATGAGGTTCGCCAGTGTTTATAAGAACTTTGATGCAGCCGCAGACTTTCGTCGCGAACTTGCACTTCTTGAAAAAGAATCTAGCTAGTTTTTCTCACGTAGCGAATAAAGAGAAATCCGTCGTGTTCAAGAATGTGGGCAACTTGATAGTCGCGATGTAAAGCAGGTGCACCGTTTGAAAGTCGTGGGCTATCTGCACCAGTAACCATCGGGCTGATCGTCAAATTTATTTCGTCGACAAGGTTGGCGTCAAACATTGAAGCGTTGAGCATTGGTCCACCTTCAAGTTGTATAAAGTTTCCAGGTAGTTGCGCCATTGCTGCGTGCAGATCAACATTGCCTAGACCTGCTCGAATGATTTCAATTTCTAGTTGACAATTTGGTTGCTTGGCGTCCTGTGGCATTATCAAAAATCCCGACCCACTTGTGAACAATGGCGATGCAAAATCAAGGTTCGCGGTGCGCGTCACGACGCCAACACGCAAGCCCGGTTTGCTCGGCGGTGTATACATCTGTTCGCGAATTGTGCCCGCGCCAACCACAATCGTGTCGGCCGCAGCCCTTAAAGCAACAATTACATCACGATCTGTGGGGTTTGACAGCAAAGTTGATCGACCTTCAACCACTGTTGAGCCGTCAATACTCATCACCATGCACAAACCGATCGTCGGTCGACCAGACGCATGTCTTTGGCGAGTTGCACCGTACGCCTCACGCAAATCAACTAAAGATTCATAACTAGGTAGCAAGCGACGCACGAACCACAGCCTATTTGAAACGAGATTCAGATTTACTTGCAACCGTTGACTGTTCGCCCCCGAATTGAGAAGTACCAGATGCCAGATGCCTAAGATTCATGAGATGACAAACGAACGAGTCGCATTTCGAACCTGTCCGCTTTGTGAGGCTGGTTGTGGTCTAGCAATAACTGTTCGTGATAACGAGGTCACACACATTCGCGGCGACATGCAGGACGTTTTTTCGAAGGGATTCATTTGTCCAAAAGGAAGCACGCTTAAGCAGTTGCATTATGACCCCGACCGTTTGCGTCATCCGCTAATTAAACGCAACGGTGTTCATGTCAAAGCAACATGGGATGAGGCATGGGCTGCTGTTGATGCCGGATTGAACGGCGTTATTACAAAATACGGTCGCGAAGCAATCGGCACATATCTAGGAAACCCGGGTGCCCACAATTTGTCGTCGATGACATTTAATAGTGTGTTACTGAAATCAATCGGCTCGCGCCAAAGATATAGCGCGTCAACGGTTGACCAGATTCCAAAACAGGTCGCTTCGGGGTTTTTGTTTGGTTCGGCGAGCACGGTTGCGGTACCAGATTTAGATCGCACTCAGTACCTTTTGATTTTGGGCGCCAACCCATATGCGTCAAACGGAAGCTTGTGCACTGCGCCAGATTTTCCAGGTCGACTTGAGGCGTTGCAAGCGCGTGGCGGAAAAATTGTGGTTGTTGACCCACGAAAAAGTCGCACCGCTCAACAAGCCGACGAGTGGGTTGCAATTCGCCCGGGAACTGATGCGTTGTTGCTTGCGGCGATTGCCAACACCCTGGCGGCCGACGGTCTTGAAATTATGCACCAACGACTCGGGTCATTTTTGAACGGCGTTGACGAAGTGGTGCAGGCGTTAAAGCCGTTCACTCCCGAAGCCGTTGCCGTAACTACAGGCATTGATGCGCAAACGATTCGTCGGATCGCTCGTGAGTTGCGCGAGGCAAGTTCATCAGCTGTTTACGGTCGGATTGGCACAACCACAACTGCGTTCGGCACCACGGCGTCATGGCTTGTTGATGTTGTAAATATTTTCACGGGCAATCTAGACAGGGTTGGTGGTGCAATGTTTCCACTGCCGGTTGCAGGAAGTGGCAACACCCGAGGTGCAGGCGGCTCGGGCAAAGGGTTCCGCACAGGGCGTGGACACTCACGAGTCAGCAAGTACCCAGAAGCGCTTGGCGAATACCCCGCATCAGCAATGGCTGAAGAAATCTCAACACCAGGGGATGGCCAGGTGCGAGCGATGGTGGTTGTCGGTGGTAACCCAATTTTGTCGACGCCAAATGGTGAACGACTTGCGAAGGCTTTTGCAGATCTTGAGTTCGTGCTCAGCGTTGATATTTATTTAAATGAGACTTCAAAATTTGCGGATGTTATATTGCCGGCGCCGTCTTCATTGCAACGCAGCCACTACGACTTAGCACTTCTGACTTTTGCTGTGCGAAATGTTGCTAACTACAGCGAACCAGTTTTGCCGAGAGCCGAAAATGAGCCAGACGAATGGGAGATTCTTGCAAAAATTGCTGCCATTGCATCTGGGCTTGGGGTGGACACACTTCCTTCAGCGATTGATTCTCAGACGATAAAAGCGTTGCTTGAAAATGTGTCCAAAGATTCTTCATCAAATATTTTTGGTCGCGATTGCGAAGAGTTGTTTAACGAACTCTCTAGTTCTGGCCGGTGCGGGCCAGATCGAATTCTCGACTTGATGTTGCGAATTGGTCCATTTGGCGACGGCTTTGGCGCAGTCCCAGATGGCATCACACTCGACAAGTTAATTGCATCGCCGCACGGCATTGATTTCGGTGCGCTTGAGCCTCGTCTACCAAATATCTTGCGAACACAATCAGGCAAAATTGAACTTGCCGTACCACAACTAGTAGACGACCTGCAACGCTTAGAGGTTCTATGTGTCTCAAAAATTGATTCATTACAACTAAGTCTCGTTGGGCGTCGCGATTTGCGATCAAATAATTCGTGGTTACACAATATTGAAGTACTTGTTAAAGGTAAAGAGCGTTGCACTTTGCAAATCCATCCAAACGATGCATTGCGTCTTGGAATAACTCAGGGCTCTAAAGTTCGTGTCAGTAGTCGAGTCGGAAGCGTTGATGCACCTGTTGAAATTACAGATTTAATTCGCAGTGGAGTCGCGAGTTTGCCGCACGGTTGGGGTCACTCGATGCAAGGTACGAATACAAAAGTTGCATCAGCGCGGGCAGGTGTTAACTCAAATATTTTGACTGATGAAGAAGCGCTTGATCCTCTGTCTGGAACGAGTGTTCTTAATGGAATTCCCGTAGAAGTGGCTTGTATTTAGAAAATCCTCAAAAATAAAGACGAATAGTCGCAAAAGTTACATGATTTTCATAAGCATTAAGTTACACACAGGTAATCCCCAGAAGATTCGCCTAATTCACATGGCTATCCACTTCCAATCCACAACAGGGTGTCCGTATGCTTGACAATAAGTCCAAGTTGATCTCACCAAGTGGCGTTAAATAAGCCTTCTAAATGATTGACAAAGACAA
>CAMCUE010000146.1 GCA_945878705.1 Ferrithrix thermotolerans DSM 19514
CAAACCTGGGGCTGAACTAAAAGTAAGTGTTGCAACATTGCTAGTTAAAGAACCAGTCGTAATAGTCGGTACCACTGAGCGAACCAATGTGATGGTTTTTGAATTATTCGTGGTAAATTTTGCAACTGGTTCATTGAACTTCATCACCAAGTTTGCGGCCACTGCAGCTTGTGTCTCAGCGGTGAAAGGTGTTGCAGTTGTAACTGTTGGTGCAGAACTGTCAGCGCCAATCGTGATGAGCGTCGAGAAAGGCGCGCTTAAGTTGAATACGGCGTCTGCCGCATAAAGCTTGTAACTGCCATCGTTGAGAGTTGAGGTTGCCAATGAAGTGACCGTGTCTGCCGCGCTAATCGTCACTTCGTTGAAGTTTGCGTCACCAGAACCAGTGATACTCGCGACGTTTAAAACAACCACCGTGTCTCGAACTAAATATGCCTTACCCGTCTCGTTGCTTTGCACAGCAATCCGCGACGCTGATGAGATAACTCCACTTTGTGGCAACATTGATACCACAGGCGGAAATGAATCTATTGTTACCGTGTTCGTGGATGCTGCTGACAAGTTGCCGGCTGCATCAGCGGCATAAATTTTATATGTTCCACTTGTGAGCATCGCCCCAGGCACATTGGTGTTCGTGCTGGCAGTCGCAATAGTTGTGCCAGTAGTTCGCTCGTTGGCAGGCAGTGCCATAATTTGTGAAACAGAAGTCGGTGAGTTATTGCTCTTAACCAAAAATACGGTTCCAAGTTCGGTGCTTTGCGCAACAGCATTGCCTGTGCTGCCGATCGACGCTGTCGTAACCGACGCGGTCGGTGCCGTAGTGTCAATGACAATTGCATTGTTTGCTCCAAGCGAATTTGCAGCGCCGGGCGTTGGAAGTGTCAATGTCGCGTCTTCGGCTGCGCCATTTTTGATCGTGCCACCGTTGAGTGCTAGAGAAGTAGTTGCCTTATAGTCAAGATCTGCAGATGTGTCTGGGTTTGTAGCGATTGAAATCGTGTAGTTGAATACCAGCCTGTTTGTGCCCGAGCCTGAAGAATAATTCAAGATTCGATCAGTGGTGCCGGTTTCTAATTCCAAAGTCGGAGTCCCCGTGACGGTTACAATTTCACTGAACTGCACCCGAATTTCAATCACTGGGCTGCCAACCTTGTAAGAACCAGCAGTTGTCGGCGAACCAACACCCGTGATTGTTGGTGCCGCCGCGAGGGCTGGTGCCACTGGCAACAATGCGAGAAGGAGTCCTGCGATTAGGACTGATAATTTGCGATTCATATATCCTCCAAAAAATTAAGTATATAAATTACACCTAATAGATATAGAATCTACTCCTAAGTATGCGTTTGGCAAGTTCAAACCTCGACAATCTGCAAAGCCTAAAAATGAACATTAAATGAACCGTCCGACCCCCATTGCCCGTCGAGCCAGATCGGCTAGATCGTTGGCTAACTCAGCCAAGGTGCTGAATGCGGTGCGAAAAAATGCCATCAAAGTCGGGCTTGACGAAATCAGCGTCGGCAGTGTTGCCAAACTTTGTGGGCTTTCAACTGGGTCGATTTATAGCCGTTTTGAAGACACCGACGAGATGGCAATCGCTCTTTGGGAGCAAGTAGTTAAACAGCCGTTTAAGCGAAGATTGCAACGCGGCGTTGACTATATATATAAGCCGAATTCTGCTGGTCTGAGCATCGACGAAGAAGCGACGATCAAGGCTGACTTCGAAAATCCAGATGAGTTATCTAAGTTAGGCGTCGAATTTCTGATCGTCGCCAAACGCAATAACGCGATAGGCGAAGTTGTAATCCCAGAGGTCTCACAGTGGTTCAACGAATTCGGGTTAAACCATGCGAACAGCGAGATCGATAATGCCGCAGTTGCACTCGGGTTGTCGGCATCAATCGGAACTGCGTTGCGCGCATTTGCGCTTGGTTCAAACTTAGATTGGCTGGCTATTGCCGGTGGAGTTCGCGATGCGGCGACGGCCGCTGGTCGCGCGACGCCCCTCACCCGCCCGCCAGATCTGCCATTGCCCGGCGTATTTGAAATTCAAACGGGCAACCCAGTGCGCGATGCCCTAATCATTGCAGTCGGACAAGTGGTTGCCAAATCTGGGTATGCACGAGCGACCATCTCGCGCATTGTGCGCAAATCTGGATTGTCAAATGGATCGCTATATAACCTCTACCAAAATAAAGAAGAACTTACTGACGACGCAATGCAAATGACTCTTTCTTATGCATCGGGCGTTAACCGCGAAGGAAACCGAATTGCCGAATCTCAACATCGCGCCGACCGAGGATTAGGAAATAGTTTTGCTTTAGGTTTAATGCCAGGTCGTCGGCAGTGGCTCGATTTTCGACTTGAGTGTCTAATTGCTTCACGAAATCATTTGCCGACAAGAACCAAATTTAAAGAAAGTCTCATATCGTCGCGCGATGCTTTGGCCTCGACAATGCCGGACATCCACCGTTCAATAGTCAACTTGCTTTCAAGCGGTGAACAAGCAATCGGACTTGGATTTACAACACTTGATCTTTTTACAGACCAACTGCCCAGATGCGATTTCTATTCGATTATGACGAAACTCTCCGAGCAAAACAAATTATTGCTGCCGAATTCTTGATCAGCGATTATTTTTCTAGGCGAACGGTGGCGCGTAAATATATTGAGTGATCGGTTGACCTGCCATCACTACCCATTGCGAACCTGCAATGCGTTCAGTGAGTGCACGCATTGCTAGATCGCCTGCAACTGAAACATCCATCACGCCCATGCTAAAAGTTTTTGCATATTCGCGCGCGAGTTCGCTAACTAATGGCGTGTCGAGAAAGCCTGGGCATAAAGCACTGATGCAAACACCGTGCGGCTCAAGTGCGGGGCCAAGCGATTTCACGAGACCAACCATTGCGTGCTTGGTTAGACCGTAAATCGGATCGGGAGCAATGGCGATAATGCCAGCCAGCGATGCAGTAACCAAGATATGGCCGGTCTTGCGCGCAACCATGCCAGGTATCACTGCACGGGCACCAAACACGACACCGTCAACATTGATGCTCATGATTCGCTCGTAGACATCGTTGTCAAGACGTTCTAGCGGATAATTCGAGATATTGCCGATCACATTTTGATGCGTCGAGACGCCCGCGTTTAGACACACAATGTCAAATGGCTCAAATGTCGGAATCAATTTATCCCACGCTTGTGAGTCGGTCACATCGAGATGAACATATTCGCCGCCAACTTCGACCGCGATTTGTTTACCAAGACTGTCGTTGACGTCGGCGACAACAACAGTTGCACCCTCGCGAGTGAACCTGCGCGCCATCTCAGCGCCGATACCACTTGCCCCGCCAGTAATGAACGCGCGCTGACCAGCCAGTTGATTATCCGGCTGACCTGCTGATTGACCTGAAAGTTTTTCCGTCATCGGATTAGGTTATACGAATTGCATTTGTTTTCTAATACTCAGCGACCAGCGATATTTGCATAGGGCGTCATGTATACAGATATTTCTGCCTCTGTTTGAACTGCGCTGAAATAGACCTTGAAATCGGCGGCATTCGGGTTCTTAGTGTTGAACCACATACCGCACGAATTAGCCGAATAAGAATATGGAGAGTTGAATACTTTCAAATCTGAGCCGTACAAGTTTGTTGTTCGATAAGCCGTGACATTGGCTTCGGCTGGATTTCTCGTGATAAAAACACTGCCCCACATCCGAATGCCCTTGAACAGACAACCAGACCAGACACCCGAACTAGCGGGGCTGGTTGCAGATGGCGAACCTGTAGAAACGGTCGGCGAAATTGGTAACGAACTCGTAATTGTTCTCGTTTCAACGCCTTCGGTTGCACATACCGAAGTTGACCACGCCGAATTGCCTATTGCGTTAGACGCGAGAATCCAATAGCAGTAATATCCACCTTTAACGAAACCTTTAACGCCCACCGATGTCTTGTTGTCTTTTGACTTGTACCAAGCCTTGTCAAGCGACTCAAGTTTCAGTGGCTCAACTGATGAGATATAAAAATTAGTTGCGTTGCCAGGCTTGTCTA
>CAMCUE010000147.1 GCA_945878705.1 Ferrithrix thermotolerans DSM 19514
ACATCAGCAGCGGTAACTTTTTCTGGCCAGACTTGGCCTGGGTCATCGCGACCCAAACCTTCGGCGTCGCTGCGATCGAGAACTTTGAAGTACAACGATTCGTCGAGCCATTTTGTCGGGGCTGTTGCAAACTCTGGATAAATAGTCAGTCGAGGGGCGAGAACTTTGTCGCGTTTTTCTGTTGCGTCGCGTAACTTGTCAAGCGCTGGCCAAGGTCGCTCGGGGTTGACATGATCTGCCGTAACTGGTGAAACGCCGCCCCAGTCGTCAATGCCAGCGTCGAGCAACACTCCGAAGTCGTCGCTCAAATTTGGCGGCGCTTGCAAGTGAATTTCTGGCGACAAAATTACTCTCGCTGCAGCAATTGTCCAAAGATATTCATCTTGAGGGCATGGTTTTTCATGCTGCATAATTGTCAAGGGCTTTGGCAAAAAGTTTTGCACGATCACTTCTTGAACATGACCGTATTTTGCGTGCGATGCAGCGATCGCTTCAAGTGCGGCAAGTCGATCATTACGAGTTTCGCCGATGCCGACCAAGATGCCAGTCGTGAATGCAATTTTCAATTCACCAGCAAAATTTAATGTGTCGAGACGGCGTTGTGGCTCTTTGTCGGGCGCGCCGCGGTGGCAATCAAGATCGTCACGCAATGTTTCGATCATCATGCCTTGTGACGGTGAGACGCGACGCAACATTTCTAACTCATCGCGATATAGCGCGCCTGCATTTGCATGCGGTAGTAAACCAGTTTCTTTTAAGACCAGTTGCGCCATGTCGTGCAGATAATGCACGGTGCTGTCGTAGTTATTTTGCTTCAACCAGTCGCGAGCAACTTCGTATCTCAATTCGGGTCGCTCGCCGAGTGTAAACAATGCTTCGTGGCAGCCAGCTTTCGCGCCTTGCTTAGCAATTGCTAGAACCTGTTCGGCTAACAGATAAGGATTTTCTAATTTCGCTGGTGGCTGAGCGAAAGTGCAGTATCCGCATTTATCACGACACAACATCGTTAGCGGTATAAATACTTTTGGTGAGTAAGTGACTCGACTTCCAAAAGCAATATCGCGAATTACTCGCGCTTGGCGCATTAGTTCGGATGTTGGGGTTTCAGATACTGACGTATCAAGTACGCGACGGCTCTCAGACAACATGGCCCTCCAAAAGGGATAGATGAAAATATGTTGAGAGCGCTCGACCAAGGTTCTTCACCGTGTTAGAGAGGTGACGAATCTTGTAACTGTCGTGCCCTCTAACAGTAGTCCCATTCTTCGCAATTGCGCAAGCGCCAATTTTGCGACTCGCGGTTAATGGCTGGCGTTGGCTAATTGATCTCGGCCAGTTCGGGTTTTTAGTTGAGGCCCAGGAGCACTAGAAGCGCATCGTCGATAGTCCATTGTTCTTCGGCTTTTACATTTCCGACTTTTTTGCCTAGCCGGTCAATTGAAATAGCCTTCATATGTTCGATCATTACTTTTGTCGTCTGTTTTTGAATCTCAATATTTGGGCGAATTGAAGCACTCAGCGCACTTTGCGAAGTTGGCGCAACCAACACAACAGAACGAGGTAACAAAGAATTTGATTGCAGTATTACCGCGTAACGTTTTCCATAAAGTTCATGACTAATCCCTTTGGGTAAATTAATTGCAAAAATATCGCCTCTATTCACCCAGCATCTCCATGTATTCGGCTAGTCGTTTCATCTCGGCGCGATCTTTCGGGTCAGCATCGAGTGCGGCAATTTCGGCGGCAAGTCGAGTCGGTTCATTTAGTGATTCTGCAGCGTCAAGAACTGCTTTTCGCACTGCTTCAGATTGGCTCAGACCAGTTTGTTGAAGACGCAGCAACGCTCGACGAGTTTGGTCATCAATCCTTAGAGAAATAGCTTCCGCCACAAAAGTTAATGTATCACGATTTGTCATACAATTTTCTCGCAGTTCTGAGTTGTCAGTTACCTAGATGTGTGCGGATTATTTAGCGAGGGCGCGAAAAAGGGCGCGAACGTTTTGGCCCGAAATTGGCACTCGGTGACCGGTGCGCGAGATGAAACCAAGTTGCACACCCGTTGATGGGTCAAGCACGGTGAAAACTTGCTCGTGACCGTCGGCATCAACAATCACATTCGTGAGTAACGGCACTTGTGCCTCGGCCAGTGCTTGTTGCACGAAACCAGCGTTGAGAACTTCGATCGCAATGTGTTGCACGCCCGAACCGTGCGCCGCTAAATGCGCGTCAACGCCAGGGTCGCCTGGGCCAACCAAAACCACAGTGACGCCACCTGCATCTGCTGCGATAATCGCCGGATCTTGTGTGCGAGTTGTTTTGAAACCCAGTGAAGTCAAAAAATCCATCGCTGCATCAAGGTTTGCAACTGCGACAACGACATGGTCAATTCGACAAGCAACAGTGTCAAGTGCCGATCGCAGGGTTGATCCTGAAGTTTCGGCTGTTTTGCTCGGTGCACGCTCGTCTCGTTCTTCAGCAATTTCAATGCGATGGGTTTCGGCAAGCAAGATTCGAAAAAGTTGTTCGGTGAAATCTGGGTCAACATTGCTGTCAATAGCCCATTGACGACGCACGGTCAACACTTCACGTACACGCTGTGGCTGAATTACCGCAGTTGCAGATCCCGCTTTTACTTCGGCAACTTCGCGACACACTTGCATCCGTTCGCCGAGTAATTTAATGATTGCCAGATCTATTGCATCAATTTTTTGTCGCAGTTGAGATAGATCGCTCACCGTCGCCACCATTTTTTGCTTTTCGTGCCTTGAGCGGTTATCGCTGATGAACTCATTCGCGCGATGTGTTTGGCCATCATGTCCATTTCGATGTTTACTTTGTCGCCAACTTTGCGCACACCCAATGTTGTCACTTCTGTCGTATGAGGTATCACTGCTACAGAAAAAGTATCGGTCTTTAAGTCAAAGGCCGTCAAGCTGATTCCGTCAACGGTGACAGAACCTTTTTCAACGATTAGGTGCATTAAGTCGTGGGGGATTCGCACAACCAGGTTCGGCACTGGTGCAACAACTTCGCCAACTGCATCAACATGACCCAAAACAAGATGGCCGCCAAGTCTGTCGCCAAGAACCATTGGACGCTCAAGGTTGACTACATCGCCAACAACTAGTGCGCCGAGATTTGTGCGCGAGAATGTTTCATCGCTGACGTCAGTCATCCATGAATTTTGATCTAACTCAACGACTGTTAGACAGCAGCCGTTGACAGCGATTGACGAGCCAATTTCTGAGCCTTCAAGCACTTTGTGGGATGAAAAACGCAGCCGCGAACCGCTTCGTTCGGCAACTTTGCCAAGCTCTTCAACGATTCCAGTGAACACGACTTACGACACTACTTATATGACGGGACTAATGCAGGGTGGTTTCGCTGAGAATGTGCCGTAGATTGAAGGGGTCGATTAGGGCTAATCCTCTGATCTGATGCCACCGGTCAAAAGGTCGGGGCGACCAGATATCTCACTGGCTAGAAACTTCTGCGGGTGAGACTTCGAAAGGCAAAATTAAAGTGGCGATCACTCCAACTAAAGATGTCATCAGCAAGCATGGACAGCACGCAAAAGACTCAGGCTCACCAGAAGTACAAATTGCACTTCTTACCGAGCGAATTAACAGTCTGACCGAGCATCTCAAAAGCCATGTCAAAGACCACCACTCACGTCGTGGATTGTTGATGATGGTTGGTCGTCGCCGACGAATGCTTGATTACGTACGAGATCAAAACATTGAGAAGTATCGAAAACTTCTTGAAGATCTCGGCTTGCGTCGTTAATTAAAATAGTCATAAAGAAGAAAAACAAAATAACAACATAAACCAATCGAGCAATCTGTAGTTGGTTGTCAGTTGAGGATTTCGCGAACTGCTCTAAAAAGTTTCGCGCGATAGTCCACGAAGTTCTCAACTGGGAACCGACAATTTGCTCGCTTCATAAGTCTGTAACTCCGTAAAGAACGGCACAGACGCGAAAGGAAATATCATGGCTGAGGCCATTTCAGTAAGCGGTCCAATTTCAGGGACCGATAGA
>CAMCUE010000148.1 GCA_945878705.1 Ferrithrix thermotolerans DSM 19514
TCCGAGCGTGACACGCACAGCGTCGGCAAGTTTGTTCATTCCTGCTTCGAGTCCGCGTCGGGCTTCCTCGTCAAATGCAATGAGCTTGGCCATGTTCTTATCCTCCGTTTGGGTCCTGAATTTCAGGGTTTGTGACTGCAGTTTTTAGAATTAGCACTCTATCTACGAGACTGCTAAATCAACACTCGGCTACCAGCAACTCGCCAGTAAAGCCATATTTTCAAACCAGATTATTCGCCCCCAGCAACAGCCGGAATAATAGACACAGTCTGCCCAGTGGCGATTTTCGTGTCGAGGCCTTGCATGTATCGCACATCGTCATCGGCAACAAATATATTTACGAACTTATGCAGGTTGCCTTCGCTGTCGAGCAAACGGTCTGAAAAACCTGGGTGGGCAGCGTTCAATCCCTTAAGAATTTCGCCAAGTGTCGAACCTTCAACTTGAACTGTCGAAACCCCACCAGAAAGTGGGCGCAATGTTGTCGGAATTCTCACAGTAACTGTCATCTGCTGAACGCTATCTGTGAATTTACAAGACTTTTGCAACGCTCAAGTTGTGCGCTGTGAAATAAATTCTGCGAGTTCAATAAGCGAATCTATTGCGGATTGTGTGATCGGCGCCTGCTTAATCCCCGAAATAGCCTCAGCAGTTAGAGCACTTATCTTTGACTCAAGTTCGGCGAGCGCACCAGTTTGTTTGATCACATCTTGAATCTTGCTGACATCTTGATCGGTGATTTTTGCCGACCCAACCAAGTCAAGCACTTGCTTTTGTGCAGTATTTGCAAGTTGATAAGCCATTGCCAGTAACGGCGTGGGTTTACCTTCGCGTAGATCATCGCCAACTGGTTTACCCGTTGCGCTTTTGCCACTCTCAGTTAAATCAAATGCACCGAGCACATCATCGCGCATCTGAAACGCATCGCCCAGTGGCAACCCGTATTTAGATAAAGCCAGCATCAACTCTTCGGATCGCTCCGGTGCCGCCAGAACTGCGCCTAACTGCAACGGCCGTTCGACGGTGTATTTTGCACTCTTGTATCGGCAAACGCGTTCGGCTTTAGTTAAATTGCGCTCGCGTTGAGCCGAACCGAGCAAATCTAGATACTGACCGATATTCAATTCAATTCGCATCTCGTTCCAAATTTTTGCGACATCATTACTTGCAATATTCATTAACTGATCGGCATACACAAAAGCCAAGTCTCCAATTAAAACTGCAGCACCTTCTCCAAATCGCCTTGCTTCACTGGCCCAAGAATTATTCTCATGGATTTTTGTGTACTGAGTATGACTAGTTGGCTCACCACGACGAGTCAGCGAACCATCAATTACATCATCGTGCAACAATGCTGATGCATGAAGAAGTTCGAGTGCGGCTTGCACATCAACTAATTTCGCTGAGTTTGCATCGCCGCCAGCACCGATAAATCCCAGATAACAAAATGCGGGTCGAAGTCGCTTGCCGCCAGCGCTCACTAGCCGACTAATTTCGCTTATCGGCAAACTTAAATCTTGATCAAGAGCCGACCATCTTTGCGATTCAACATGTAAAAATTCAACTAAGCGCGCGTCGACACGACTCGCAATGTTTTGCAACCAAGTTGGTGGACGCGACGACATTCTAAAATGCTACGCCTAGTTACTCTTGAGCAAGACCTTTAACAACTTCTTCAATTTGAAGTTTTGCTTTACCGATTCGCTCGCGACACAATTCAATAAGTTGTGAAGCCCGCTGAACATGGGTCGCTAATTTGTCAACATCAACATCGTTTTCTTCAAGTTCTTGCAAAATTGATTCAAGTTCCTCTAGCGCTTGGGCATAGCCAATCGTCTCGTCAGTTTTACTTTTTGCCATTTTGTTTGCCTTTCGTGAGAATTTCTTCGACCATGCTTTGTGCCGACCCGTTTGCAAAAGTCGTTATAAGTTTGTCACCCATCTTAAGTTTCGATGCATCTTGCACGACCTTGCCCGAGGCGTTTCGGGTGATACTCCAACCCCGAGCCATTGTGTTGACCGGGTCAAGCAATCGCAGACGATCGGCAAATGCATTCAGCGAACTATTCTCAAGACGCAACACTTCTGCTGGCCGATGCTTGATTCTTTGAGTTGTCATTGCGAGCCGTTTACTAGCACCAGCAAGTGCGCCCAAAACCTTGCTGCTGATTTTATTTGCTGTTTCTGCCAAGCGACTATCTGATGCATCTAACTCGCGCAACGCAAATGTCGCGATTGCATCCCATGATTCTTCTGTATTTTCTATAAATTCCCTGACCCGCTCAATAATTGCCGTCGCACACGCTGTCGGTGTTTTGTGAGATTGATTGGCAACTTCATCAGCAACGCTCAAATCTGTTTCGTGTCCAATACCTGTCAACACCGCAATACTGCAGTTGGCAATTGCTGTTGCTATCTGCGCCGAATCAAAAGCCATCAGATCATTTTTTGAACCGCCACCCCGAACAAGCATTAAAACGTCTAAATCTTTGCGGGCGTCAAGTGTCTGCAGCGCTGAAACTATTGACGCAATTGCTTCTTCGCCTTGCACACGAGCGTCGTGCACAAAAATTGTGAATCCAATTTGCGAGTCTTTAAAAGTCTTGAGTACATCGGCGTGCGCTGCACTGCCGACACTTGTCACGATGCCAACCCGCAGTGGAACCAAAGACATCTCAACTTTGCGATTGGCGTCATAAAGACCCTTAAGTTTTAATTGCCGAATAATTTCTTCGCGCTGAGCAATTAAATCGCCGAGCGTAAATCTCGGATCAATTTTTGTAATCTTGATACTAAATCGGCCGTTACCTGCATACAGATCAGGTTCGCCATAAACACGAACTTTCAATCCATCAGATAACTGCAGGCCGCTCGCTGCAAGTTTTGTGCGTAGTTGCGCATATACCCCTTGCCAAATTGACGCACTCAAAATTGCTTTCGTATCGCCGTCTTGATCGACGAGCGTGAAGTACACATGTTTGGGTGTTCTTAGTTCCTGAATCTCACCATGTAGCCAAACTCCCCTACCGAATCGTTGTTTAACAGTTTGATTAATCTCGTCAATCAATTCTCTGACGGAAAAGGTCTGCTCAGCATTCTCACTGGTCTCGTCGGCTTGTTTCGCTTCGTTGTCACTGTCAAATAGTGTTTCGTTGCCCGTCGGTGAGTTCTTCATTAGTAGAAGTCACCACAAAATATAATACGATAAAGTCTCAGATGATGCATCGCTTAAATAATAGACGTAAGTTGGTCGTTGCAATTCTGCTTGCTGGTCTGCTCGGCACAGCGTGTAGCGAGCGAATCATCATTGGCTCATCAAAAGATACAACTGACGGCAAGGTATCTAGTAGCACTACAGTTTCGACAACCGACACGACTTCAAGCACCGAGCCAACAGCAGAATTCTCAGGAAAAATAAATGGGAGTGATTGCGCTGGAGATGCTACAGATCAGTCGCAACTCAAAAACCAATGTGGCCGTTTAGAAGTTCCGTATGACTATGACAACCCAAATATTGGATCTTTCAATTTATTTCTCACCCGAAAGCCGGCATCTGATCAAGCAAACCGCATCGGTTCGATGTTGGTGAATCCAGGTGGCCCAGGATTCGGTGGCTCGAGTGTTGCTAAAGATGCGCAATATTATTTCAGTGACGAACTTCTCAAGCGGTTTGACATCATCGGATGGGATCCGCGTGGCACCGGCGATACGACTCCAGCAATAGATTGCATCGACCAATATGACGAATACTTCGGAATGGATTCTCCACCTGATACACCGCAAGAAAAACAAGCAATCGTTGACGCAAGTCAGAAATTTAACGATCAATGCGTTGAAAATAGCGGTGAGATCTTGCCCTACATTTCGACAAGGTCAACTGCGCAAGATATGGATTCGATTAGGCGCGCTCTCGGTGAAGAAAAAATGACCTACTTTGGTTTTTCGTACGGCTCAGAACTCGGTGCGACCTGGGTAACAATGTTTCCAGACACGGTTCG
>CAMCUE010000149.1 GCA_945878705.1 Ferrithrix thermotolerans DSM 19514
AACGTGAAGACCCAAGAAGGCTTAACAGCGAAACAAACAGAATTCTTTGATCAAAATGGTTATTTGGTTCTGCCAAACTTTGTTGATGAACAGGCTTGCTTAAATCTTCGCGATCAAGCCATGGTTCTTGCAGAAAAGTATTGCCCATCACCAGAACAAGCAACTGTGTTCACTGCCGACGGCACTGCAGTTCATG
Organism: Ferrithrix thermotolerans DSM 19514; assembly: GCA_945878705.1. GTDB lineage: Bacteria > Actinomycetota > Acidimicrobiia > Acidimicrobiales > Ilumatobacteraceae > BACL27. The sequence goes on from CAMCUE010000149.1 coordinate 197, forward strand.
CCTCAGATGATTACTTTTTAACAAGTGGCGACAAGATTCGGTGCTTCTTTGAAAAAGATGCGTTCAATGAACGCGGCGAACTTCGTCAAGATGCACACTTATGTCTGAACAAACTCGGTCATGCAATGCACGATCTTGACCCGGTATTCGATGAGTTCAGTCATTCAAGTCGCCTTGCTGCAGTTGCACTGTCAATCGGCATGAAGCAAGAAAAATTATTGCAATCAATGTATATTTTCAAACAACCGCGCATCGGTGGTGAAGTCACTAGCCATGTTGACCACACGTATCTGTGGACTGACCCGCAATCAGTAATCGGCTTTTGGTTTGCAATTGACGACGCGACAACACAGAACGGTTGCATGTGGGCACTTCCTGGTGGACATCGCCTGCCAGTTAAATATCGCAACCGACTAACTGCAGATCGAAAGTCGACATACAACGAAGTTTTTGATTCGACTCCTTACCCAACTGAAGGTCTTGTACCACTAGAAGCAGCGCGGGGCACTCTTATTTTACTTAACGGAACTTTGCCTCATCGCTCGGGTCCAAATACAAGTGACAAACCGCGACATGCCTACACACTTCACGCAATTGACGGCACGGCAAATTATCCGAGCGATAACTGGCTTCAACGTACTTCGTTGCCAATGCGTGGTTTCTCAAACTAAAAACTATTCGGCGAGGATCGCTTGAGTTGCCGACGTTCCGAGACGAGTTGCTCCAGCATTAATCATTTCTATCGCCATTTCGCGTGTACGGATTCCGCCACTGGCTTTAACACCAATAGAGTCGCCAACGGTTGCGCGCATTAATTTGACTGCCTCAACGGTTGCGCCACCAGATTTATGAAACCCAGTCGAGGTCTTGACAAAATTTGCACCATTTGCAACGGCTACTCGGCATGTCGCAACAATCTGCGCATCAGTTAGCGCAGCCGATTCAATAATGACCTTGAGACAAGTTTTTGTGGGTATCGCAGCACGTACTTGAGCAATCTCATCGCCAACTTCTAGCCAACTAGCCGAATATACAAAACCCAAATTCACGACCATGTCAATTTCTGTGGCGCCATTTTGTGTGGCGTGTCTTGCCTCAAATGCTTTCACTGCACCGGCATGTGCCCCGGAAGGAAACCCGATTACGCACGCTGTCTCAACGCCTGAAGTTATAAATCCTGCTGGTAACGGCAAAAATGATGGCGAAAAACAAACTGCGGCAACATTGAACTTGCGAGCTTCGTCACAAAGTTTGACGATGTCCAGTGGGGTTGCTTCGGGCGCGAGTTGTGTGTGATCAATATATTTCGCGAGTTCTTCAGAAGTCATTAATAATCACGTTAATTCACCAATTCGCCAATTCGCTTTTTTAGTATCAGCAACAACAGAGTATTGTTTTGACCTGAGATGGCAACGTTACGGTTCAACTACGGAACAATGGGTTCAGGCAAAAGCACGCTGGCATTGCAAATAAATCACAATTTAACTAGTCGGGGCCTGGCCGGATTACTTCTCACAAAACTTGATCGAGATGGTGGTCAAGTAACAAGTCGACTTTGAGTGTCGACGCCAGCAATTGAGATGGCTCCAGAGATTAATTTGTTTGACTTAGCCGTGTCACGAATGCCGTTGCAATTTATTGTCTGCGATGAAGCGCAATTTTGCACAATTGAGCAATGCGACCAACTCGCATTAATTGTTGACGAGCTTCATGTTGATGTTTATGCATTCGGCTTGATAACCGATTTCAAAGGTTTGTTATTTGACGGCACAAGGCGGTTGCTTGAAATTGCCGATCAGCGAATTGAAATGCAAGTTGAAGCTCGTTGTTGGTGTGGTGCCCGTGCAACAAATAACGCGCGCTTGGTTAACGACAAAGTTGTACTTGAAGGCGAAACTGTGATGGTCGGTGACACCGATAAAAATACGATTGCACCGTTGTTTGGTGATGTTGTGCGTTACGAACTACTTTGTCGAAACCACTACCGCAAAAAACAAGTTTCGGCTGACTAAAAGACGTTTAGTAAATCAACAACGAACACAAGTGTTTCGCCGCCCTTGATTACTCCGCCGGCTCCCTGACTGCCGTAACCCATATCTGGTGGGATAGTGAGTTTTCGTCGACCGCCGACTTTCATGCCAGCAACACCTTTATCCCAGCCTGAGATAACTTGACCAGCACCCAAACCAAAATCAAATGGTTCATTGCGATCCCATGAAGCGTCAAATTGTTTTCCGGTACTCCATGCCACACCGACGTAATGCACCGAAACGGTCTTGCCATTTATGGCTTCTTTCCCGCTGCCAACCGTAATATCTTCGGTTACTAAACCGCTCGGCGCTGGAGTTTGTGGAATCGCTACTTCTGGTTTGCTATTTGACATCACAGCAGACTACTAACTGAATTGTCAAAAATTACCTAATATATTCGCGATATGACTTGAGGACCTCAATGGCAGGAGAATCAGTGGTTATTTTAAATTGCTTGACGAATCTATCTAGACGAGAAAGATCCTCTGATGTGTCAATGTCAAGACGCACATCTGGAAATGCCAGTTCAGCGGGAGCCTCTAGGGCATTCAACCGAAAAATAGATTGGTTGTCCCACAAATAACTTGTCACATGTTCGCGATGCGATGACTCTGTGGCGATTGCTGCTATTTTTCGAATGAGTTCTACCGAGAGAATTTCCGCTCCAAAACCGTCAGCATATTTATTATTGAGACGTTGTTGATGATTACACGAGTAATCAAAATCTCCACTCCTAAAATTTTGAACAAGGCGATCAATCTCTTCGGGTGCAATAAATGGATTATCTGCGCAAATGCGCACAACAGATTGTGCATCAGTTTGCTCTAGGGCTTGGGTAAACCGCAACAACACATCGTTTTCGTTACCTCTGACAACTTTGATTGCCAAGTCTTCAGCATGCGTTACCAATTCGTCATCTTGACTATTAGTCGAAGTTGCAAGAATTACTTCATCTATATTGACTGCTCGTAGAACTCGAATCAAAACCCAGTCAATCAGTGTGTGAGACCCAAGTATTTTTAGCATCTTGCCAGGAAATCGCTGTGAACCCATGCGCGCTTGCACCACGGCAACAACTTGGGTCATGATTTGGTGAGGTCATCCCAAGTCAGAATGTGGTCTTCAGGCAAATCACGAACTACTTTTTTACCAATTACTTCATCCCAACTGATCGGGCTAACACCGGTGCCGGGACGTTTTGCAACTAAATCGCTGTCGACAATCTCGTGCCCAGATTTTAGATCGCGTGTCAACACGATACTTCGCCGCGCATTGAGGCGAGACAAATCTTCTGTTGCGATTGGCGCTTTGTCTCGTGTTGGCCCAAGCAGTTCGTGCACTTTTTTAACTTTGACTTGAAATCTTGCCAAATCAAATTCATCCATTGCGTGATAATGATCGTTACCAGGCAAGGTTTTATCAAGCGTGAAATGCTTCTCAAGCACTACCGCACCAAGTAGATGTGCTGCGATCAAACTCGTCATTTCTTCAGTTGGCAAAGTGTGATCCGAATATCCAAGCAATAGATCTGGGTAACGATTGTGTAAACCCTTGAGCATCCCCAGATGAGCGTTCTGATCTCGGGTTGGATAATTAAGAATGCAATGCAGCAAGCAAATTTGTTTCCCACCTGCAGTACGCAAAATTGCCAAGGCTGCATCTATTTCGGCAATGGTTGATGCACCGGTTGACAAAATGATTGGCTTGCCAGTTGCCGCAACTTTTTTGAGTAATGGCGGGTTCGTAATGTCGGCTGATGCAATTTT
>CAMCUE010000150.1 GCA_945878705.1 Ferrithrix thermotolerans DSM 19514
CTGGCACTTGCCTGCATCTTAAAGCCAGCCGAAGCAGTTGTCTGTACATCCTGGTCGCATATCGCGGTCGACGAGACGGGTGCACCTGAAAGAATTCTTGGCGCGAAATTAATTGATCTGCCTTCGCTAGACGGAAAACTTCGACCCCAAGATTTGCACAGTGTTTCGCATTTGCGCGGGCATGTTCATCACGTCCAACCAGCGGTCGTCTCGATCACCCAGTCGACTGAACTTGGCACGGTTTATTCACCAAGCGAAGTGCGAGAAATTTGTGACACTGCTCACGAACTCGGGATGCTCGTACACATGGATGGTGCGCGGCTAAGCAACGCGGCGGCGGTGTACGGCGCGAACCCAGAAGCATTAAGAAGTTTCACAATCGACGCAGGCGTCGACGTTCTAAGTTTTGGTGGGATGAAAGCCGGAATCATGTTCGGTGAAGCCGTTGTATTTTTGAAACCACAACTTGGTAACCGGGCCGAATATATTCAAAAACAAATTACGCAGTTGAATTCAAAGATGCGCTTCATCTCTGCGCAGTATGTCGAGTTGTTTCGTGATGGGCTTTACTTTCGACTCGGCGAGCAAGCCAACGCGATGACACTCGCACTCTTTGAGCGAACCAAACATCACAAAGCGCTTCAATTAGATCGAGCGCCACAAGTCAATAGTTTGTACCCGATCCTCGCCCAACCGGCTCGAAGCGCTCTGCAAGATTGGTCTTTTTTCTGGGATTGGGATGTTGCGGCCCAGCAGGTTCGCTGGATGACATCTTGGGACACGACGCTCGCCGATGTTGAGGCTTTTGCAGTCGGTGTCGATCAAGCCCTCAAAATCTAGGTTTTTTGGCTTCTTGCTTAACTATTTATAAATTAATTTATCTGGATGTAATTGACTGATCAGTTATTTATCGGCTAGTTTGTCGGTTATGGCGGGGTCAGACTTCTTCATCAAGCGACTTGAAACTGATGACAAATGGATGAATGACGCAGCTTGCCGTGGACTCAGCGATGTTTTTTTTCCGACTCCCGCTGAACGACCACAAGCCCGTGAGCAGCGAGAATCGATGGCTCGCGAGGTTTGTTTATCTTGTCAAGTGCAGACAACGTGTCGAGAGTTTGCGCGTAACCACCACGAATACGGTTTTTGGGGTGGCGAATCTGAAGAACAACGACATCAGGCAGGTTTTCATTTGATTGCGCCAATTGGGATTAGATCTAACACGCGATAACTGTGCGATAAATAATCTGCGAGACTAATCAGCAATGATTAAGTTGGTAGCAGATTCGCTTCCTGATGCTGTTGAAAATGTCCGTGACGCTTGGTCAAATTTTGGAGATCCAAGAACGATAGTTAAATTCGTTGAAGTCAGTGCACATGTCTCAACGAATCGTGTGTTTCGTCTGACGTTGTCGGATGATTCGCATTTAATTGCCAAAGTTAGTTCTTATGGTTCGTATTTCCTTTTTGCCGAAGATCACGATCGTCTTGCTCGTTGTAGTGCGCAACTGCGTGGTGGACGCTGGTCTGGATTCTTGGCGGATGTTCTATTCAAGAATGGTCGACCTTACACCTGGTACGACGGGTCTTGTTGGGCTGCGTTCTATACCGATGTTCAACGCAACGACGGACTTCCTCGCATCTTGACTGATGACGATGTTGTCACTCTTGCCCAAGAAATCGCCGAGTTTCACTTGGCATGTTCAGCAATTTCGCCAACACTGCCCCCCACTTCTAATTCTGTGAAGGGAGATGCAGTCCATCTGTATGACCTACTTCGTGAGCCACAGGCAACGCAGCACTTTGGTTTGGGCGCCGGTGATATTTCGACTTTGCAGCGTTGCACACACGATCTATTGATGCATCTTGAAAAAGTACATTATGACGAGTGGTTGCGGATCCCAATTTTGGTGGATTGGAACCTCGGTAATTTCTCCGTTGAACCAATCAGACGGGGGTCAAACGAATCGTTTCGGTTATCTACAAGATGGGATTATGACTGGTTTCGTGTTGAGTCACGGTTGCTCGATTTCTATTTTCTGAGTCGAGTTTCTTCAAGCACCGGAGATAAAACTCAGTTCTCGTATTCGGCGCACATGCTCACCGAACAACGTTTTCTTCGGTTTCTGTCGGCGTATCACGAAATTTATCCGTTGAGTCGCGTTGAGATTGAATTCTTACCGTATGCATACCGATTTTTTATTCTCAACTATGTAATCCGCGAAGGCGCTCGATTTTTTAGACCCGATCTTTGCGCACAGTTTCGTCAAGACGCCGCCCGTGGATATTTAATTAATTCCGAAAAACTTGACTTAACTGAACTGTTAAAAATTGTTGACTAGTCGCGAATTTTGCGCAACTGGGTCGCAAAAAGTTTGCCCTTTTTGACATAGACATCAACCCCGGAAGTTATATCGCTTTGTCGGGCTCGACCTTCTTTGATCACCGCTGGTGAACCCACAGCCAGCGCACCAGGTGGCACGATCATGTCGTTGAGAACGACGCTATTAGCGCCGACAATTGCGCCTGTGCCAACCACAGCACGATGGAGCACTATTGCACCCGAAGATACTTGCGCCCCAGATTCAATCGTGCATGATTCAAGGTGAACCATATGACCGATGACGCAGTCGTCGCCGACAATTGTTGGTGTTGCGGGCATGGTGTGGATGACTGTGTTGTCTTGGATGCTCGTGCGCTTTCCAATTTTGATTTCACCATCGTCACCTCGCAGAACAGCGCCTGCCCAGATCGTAGATTCAGCACCAATTTCAACTGATCCAATGATCACAGCCTCAGGGTGGACAAAAGCAGTCTCATCAATCTTGGGCTCGCGAGATCCAAGCGCGTAAATAGCCACGAAATTACGATAGCCAATTTTTTGGATTGCTTTCGCATTGCACTGGGGCAATTGTCTGCTTTTGCGCTACCGTAAAGGCTCATGTCTCGGCGCTTAGATATCGAACTTACTAGTACCCGCGATGACGGAACATGGACATGGCGTGCTGCTGGCGCGAAAGTTCCAAAAGGTGTACTCGTCTCCACCCTCCTGCCGAACGAAAGCAAGATCGGTGATGTATTAAAAATCGAAGCAGACTTTGATATTGACGGAATCACAGTTCTGGCAGTAATTTCGCAGCGTGACAAGAGTCAAAAAGCAACATTGCTACAACTCATTGATGACAAACCTTTTGTCGGCGTCACCGAAAAGCTCGCAAAAAAATCTCGCGATGACAAACCTCGTCGCGGAAATAAAGGTCCGCGCACAGATCGTCCAGATCGTGAACCGCGAGAGCCTCGATCAGATCGTCCAGCCCGTGAGCCACGAGAACCACGTGCAGATCGTCCGGTTCGTGAACCGCGCGCACCACGGCCAGATCGTAAATCATTTCCTGCGCCTCCAGATATGCCAAAGCGCCCAATTGCTAAGCGCCTCAAACCAAAGCGAATCCACCGTGCTGCTGTGCTTGAGTCGCTTCCAGTTGAGCAACGGGCAGTTGCAGAGCGGGCACTTGATGGTGGGCTCGGTGCTGTTCGAGAGGCGATCAAAAAGCAGAACGCGCAACTGAAAAAAGATGGCAAAGCCGAAGTTAAGGCTGATGGATTGCTATCAATGGCTTCCGATATCTTGCCGAAGTTACGAGTTGCAGAATGGCTTGATAAAGCCGAAGCAGCGAAATCAGAAATTGAATTGCTAGACCTTCGCGATCTGCGCGCAGTAGTCGTGGGTAGCGATGACCCAATGGTGGTGCGTGACGAAACGACCCGAGTATTAGCAGCCGAACTAAAGACAGCATTGAAAATGCGCCAAGACAAAGAGATGTCAAATTGGATTGACGACATGAAGGCTGCGGTCGAACTCTCGCGGGTTGTTCGTGCATTAAAACTCTCCGGAGAGCCACCTAAAGCGGGAGTGCTATTTCCAGTTGAACTCGGTGCATTGATCGCCAAGGCTGCAACAGATTCACTTGCAAGTGACGGTGGCGCT
>CAMCUE010000151.1 GCA_945878705.1 Ferrithrix thermotolerans DSM 19514
GTGCAAATTAGCGCCGTGAAACTTTGGTGAACTAGTCGAACAAGTCAATTGCGAAAGTTGTGCAATACAGTTTTTGCAGACCGAGGAACAAACTTTTTTACAACCAGGACATGTACTTCCAAAAACTTCTCCAACTAAGTTTCTTAAAGCAGTTTTAAACATCTTTTGAGATTATGTCGGCAGGGTGTTCCAAGATTGTGCACTGCTCTAGCGTCACAAATAGTCCGCAACCGATAGCCTGAGTCGGTGATCGGTCTAGAAACACTTGAATTTCGTGACCGGCTTGGTCGACGACTTATTCGTTGCGTAATTGGTCTATCGATATTCTCGTTTGGTATTTCTCTTCAAATGAACGCCAACATTGGTGCACCACCGTGGGATGTATTTCATCAAGGTATTGCTAAACAAACTGACATCTCAATCGGTAAAATTATCGTGTTAACCGGTTTTTCGTTGCTCCTACTTTGGATCCCACTAAAACAAAAACCTGGTCTTGGCACGTTTCTTAATGCACTTGAAATTGGATTGATCGCCGATATCGCTCTAGCGATTATCCCCGAGCCAGCCAGTATTTTTATTCGAGTTCCAATGGCATTGTCCGGGATCGTTATTGTCGCAATTGGATCTGGTCTTTATATTGGTAGCGCACTTGGACCTGGTCCGCGTGACGGTTTAATGACTGGTCTTGCCAAACGTGGAATACCAATTCGCGTCGGTCGTACCGCAGTAGAAGTAATCGTTCTCGTAACCGGTTGGCTACTTGGCGGCCAAGTCGGTGTCGCGACTTTTGCCTTCGCTTTTGGTGTCGGGCCACTCGTGCACTTTTTTTTACCACGCTTAGCGGTAAAAAAACCTGCTGTTTAACTAATAGCGGTAACGCTCGTTAACTAGTAGCGGTAACGCTCAGCTTTGAACGGACCGCTTGGCTCAATGCCAAGATATTCAGATTGTTCGTCTGAAAGTTTTGTCAAAATTGCACCAAGCGCATCTAAATGCAACAACGCAACTTTTTCGTCAAGATGTTTTGGCAAGACATAAACACCCAGTGGATAATTTTTGGTGTTGTTGAACAACTCGATTTGTGCAATAACTTGATTCGTAAACGAACAACTCATCACAAAACTCGGGTGACCAGTTGCGCAGCCAAGGTTCACAAGGCGTCCTTCGGCAAGAACAATCACAGCGTGTCCATCAGCAAATGTCCAAAGGTCAGTGCCAGCCTTTAGTTCATCGCGAGTTGCACCACTGCGCGCCAGACCTGCCATATCAATTTCGTTATCGAAGTGACCAATGTTGCAAACAATTGCGTTGTGCTTCATTTTTGACATGTGCTCTGCGGTCACGATTGCTTCATTACCGGTCGCAGTCACAAAAATATCTGCAACATTCAGAACATTTTCGAGGGTATTAACGATGTAACCCTCCATCGCTGCCTGCAATGCATTAATCGGATCAATCTCAGTAACAACAACTCGTGCACCTTGGCCACGAAGACTTTGCGCACATCCCTTACCGACGTCGCCGTATCCGCAAACAACTGCCATCTTGCCGGCAATCATCACATCAGTTGCGCGATTAAGCGCATCAATCAAAGAGTGTCGACATCCATAAAGATTGTCGAACTTACTTTTTGTGACGCTGTCATTGACATTGATCGCTGGAAACAACAACTCTTTGTCTTGGGCCATTTTGTAAAGACGTTTGACGCCTGTTGTTGTTTCTTCGGTTACGCCTTTGATGAGTTTCGACATCTTCGTCCAACGCGATGGGCTCGTTTTTAAACCGCGTTGCAATAAACCGAGCACAATTGCAAGTTCAGGATTAGACGCCGTCGTTGGATCTGGAACCGCGCCAGCCTTTTCGTATTCAACACCTTTGTGCAACAACATTGTCGCGTCGCCGCCGTCATCAAGAATCATGTTCGGGCCATCGCCGTCTGGCCATGTCATCATCTGATCAGTCGCCCACCAATATTCTTCAAGCGTCTCGCCCTTCCACGCGTATACAGGAACACCTTGCGGGTTTTCTGCCGTTCCATTTGGACCGACGACAACTGCCGCAGCCGCATGATCTTGTGTCGAGAAAATATTGCAACTAGCCCAGCGAACTTCTGCGCCAAGTTGAACAAGAGTTTCAATCAACACTGCAGTTTGAATCGTCATGTGCAACGAACCGGAAATGCGCGCACCCTTAAGTGGCTGTGACGCACCGAACTCTTTGCGCAGGGCACGCAAGCCTGGCATCTCATGCTCAGCCAGATGGATCTCTTTACGACCGAACGGCGCCATTGAGAGATCGGCAACTCGGTAATCCTTGCGTGCGGCAAAACTTGACGATGACATATTTACTCCTGTTTTTTAATAGTTAATAATTATTGTTGATAATTTTGTAATCAGAAAGTTGGTTTGAGATCGAGTTTTTGGGCCTTAGCAATAAGCCGCTCATGCTCAAGTTGATTTACAGTTTTTGCTTCGTTAATTAACATCACCGGGATTCCTTGGCGAATTTCATAAAGCATCTGCAAACGCGGGTTATATAGAAATTGTTCATCCTCGTAATAAATTAAACTTCCTCTATCTTTTGGGCACGCCAAGATTTCGAGCAATCGCGGATTTAGGCCAACGGCACTATTACTCACGGGTAAGACTTTAACACTTGCACGAGTTAGCTGGTGATTAACATCAATAATTCGGCGACATGTTGATCACACTCTTCACGAGTTGCTGCCTCAAGATTTAATCTCAATAGCGGCTCGGTATTCGATGATCGGACATTGAACCACCACGAGCCACAATCGACAGTTAGACCATCTAAATGATCTTGTGGATAAGCCGCAAACTGTTTTGCCACGCGGTCTATGACAACTGCAATATCTGTCACTTGAGTATTGATTTCTCCACTGCCGGCGTACTTTTCGAATGGAGCCCGCAATTGCGATAGCGACTTACCGGTTCGTCCCATTTCTCCAAGAACAACCATCGTTGCAATCAGTCCACTATCGGCTCGGTAGTTGTCCGCAAAGTAATAGTGGCCGGAGTGCTCTCCGGCAAATACCGCACCCGTTTGGGCCATCACTTGTTTCATATAACTGTGACCGTTCTTCGTGCGAATCGGAGTGCCGCCAAGAGCCGCAATTGTTTCTGGCACGATTCGCGAACAAATCAAATTATAAAGAATTGTCGACTCTGGGTGTGTCCTCAAGAAAACAGATGCAAGTAGAGCTGTTGTCGTGCTGCCTGAAACACTGTTGCCATTTTCATCTACCAAAAACACGCGATCAGCATCACCGTCAAACGCCAAACCCACATCAAATTTGCCGGCAATCACTCGTGCCTGCAAATCGCGTTGATTAGTCGGCTGAATTGGGTCGGCAGGATGATTAGGAAAAGTCCCATCAAGTTCGCCATACATCACTTCAAGCTCAAATTCGCCGAGTCGATCAAATACTGCTGGGGCAACAAGTCCGCCCATACCGTTGGCTGTATCAGCGACGATTTTCAATTTACGAAGTGAATTTACGTCAATGAAGCTCACGACATGATCTACAAATTCGGCCAACATATTTTTCTTGGTAACTTCGCCTAGTTTTTTTGAAATTTCCGGTCCTTTGCCGTCTAGAACATCTTGAGCGATTGCCTTCATTTCGCGAAGACCATTATCAATACCAACCGAACGCGCACCAGACAGGCAGCATTTGATGCCGTTGTACTGTGCAGGATTATGCGAAGCAGTAAACATTGCGCCCGGTGCATCGAGTTTTCCTGAAGCGAAATACAACAAGTCAGTGCTAGCCAGTCCTAAATTAATTACATCAACGCCTTGTTCTGTCAGACCTTGCTGAAATGCGTCGGCTAAATCTGGTCCACTTGGACGCATATCAAAAGCAACGACGATTAATTTGGCTTTCGAGAATTTAGCAAAAGCAACACCGAGTGCATGAGCTACTTGTGGGTCAAGTTGATCGGGCACAGTACCCCGAAT
>CAMCUE010000152.1 GCA_945878705.1 Ferrithrix thermotolerans DSM 19514
GCTACTACAACACAGTATTTCGTGCTGGACATGAACGCTTTGCAAATAATCTTTTAGATGCAGGTGTGGTAGCAGCGATAATCCCAGATTTGCCATTGGAAGAATCGAGCGAGTGGTGCGCTGCTGCAGACAAAGCAGGCATTGAGACCATTATGTTGGCAGCGCCAACAGCACCGGATGCAAGGTTGCCTCGAGTTGTTGCCCGTGCACGCGGCTTTGTATACGCAGTTGGCTTGCTTGGTGTAACCGGTGAGCGCTCAGAGTTGGCAACGACGGCGATATCGATGGCGACTCGACTTAAGAGCGTGACGGACGTACCTGTTTTGGTTGGCGTAGGTGTGTCAAATGCGGCTCAAGCTCAGCAGGCATGCGCTGTCGCAGATGGCGTTATTCAAGGAGCATCAGTTGTGCGTCGACTTCTAGATAACGGTCCAGATGCAGTCGGGCAGTATGTTGCTGAAGTTCGATCTGCCATAGACCAACCAATTGTTGTTGCACGCTAAATTTAAAGCATGTTAAAGGTCGGCAGTAAAGCGCCATCAATTTCGTTGTTAGATCAGCATGGAAAGAAAGTTACGCTCAAAGACTTTACAAAAAAGAGAGTTCTAATATATTTCTACCCAAAAGCAGATACTCCGGGTTGTACTCAGCAGTCGTGTTTATTGCGAGATATTCGTAAAGACATTGGAAAGACAGTGATCATCGGCATTAGTCCCGACGCATTAGATAAACAATTAAAGTTTGATCAGAAATATGATCTCGGTTTCACATTGCTTGCCGACACTGAACACGTTGTAGCCGAGGCTTATAAAGTCTGGCAAAAGAAGTCGATGTACGGACGAGAATATATGGGAATAGTTCGCTCGGCATTTTTAATCAGTGCAATCGGAAAGATAGAACAAGCGTGGTACAAAATTTCGCCAAAAGACACGCCAACTAATTTGCTGGAAGCGCTCGAACAATGAGCGAATTTCCAACACCGTCGTCGTTGATACCGCATCGGCCTCCGTTCTTGTTTGTCGATCAAATCACTGCACTAAATCCGGGTCAGAGCGCAAGTGGTTTGTGGCGGCTTACGGGTGATGAGAGTTTCTTTGCCGGACATTTTGTTGGTCGGCCGACATTGCCTGGTGTGTTGATGTGTGAAGCGATTGCTCAAGTCGGTGCAATTGCGATTCTTAGTGATGAAAAGTTCAAAAACAAGTTGCCATTATTTGGTGGGATTGATTCTGCGCGCTTTCGACGACAGGTGATACCAGGCGACACACTTGAAATGTCGATCACGTTGACCAAGATGTCTGCCAGAGCAGGAAAAGGTTCTGGCGTTGCAACAGTTAACAATGAAATTGCTTGCCAGTGCGAACTCTTCTTTGTGGTAGTTGATTCGTAAATTTAATTCACGAACGGCGCAATAATTATTGAGCCATTGTGTCCACCAAAACCAAAGTTATTAGAAATCGTCGGACCTGGCGTCCACGCTCGCGCCTTGCCAGTAACAATGTCGACTTTCATTTCAGAAGCGATGACAGTTGTGTTAGCCGTCGGCGGAATTAATTTATGTTCAAACGAAAGCAGCACGGCGGCGGCTTCGAGAGCACCTGCGGCACCTAGTGGATGTCCGGTCACGCCCTTAATCGATGTCATTGGTGGATTGTTTGAGCCAAATACTGCTTCAACTGCATGTGCTTCGGCAGCGTCATTGAGTGGTGTCGATGTGCCGTGTGCATTGACTTGCTTAATTTGGTCAGCATTTAGGCCTGCATCTTCTAGGGCAAGTTTCATGCACGCGATAGCGCCCACGCCACCAGGAGATGGAGCGGTGATGTGATGCGCATCTGCATTACTTCCTGCTCCAAGAATTTCTCCATAAATTTTTGCGCCACGTTTTACCGCGAGGTCTAAGCGTTCAAGAACAAATACTGCAGCCCCTTCGCCGAAAACAAAACCATCGCGAGTTGCATCAAATGGTTTGCTGACCATCGTCGTTGAGAGTGCTGTCATGTTTTCAAAGCCTGCAACAGCAGTGATAGTCGCAGCAGACTCTGCACCACCTGAGAGCACCGCGTCACACCTGCCCCACGCAATTTGTCGAGCCGCATAGCCAAGTGCGTGAGTTGCGGCAGCACATGCTGTGCAAATTGTTTCGGAAGGTCCTTGAAAGCCGTAACGCATTGAAATTGCAGCGCCCGGAGCATTTGACATCATCATTGGAACTAGAAATGGTGAGACGCGTTCTTTGCCCTTGGCAACCCGAACTTCTACTTGCCCTTCTAATGTTCGCAATCCACCAATACCTGTCCCGAATATCGTTCCGATACGCGAGCGATCGTAAGGCAAGTCACCTGATTGATCTAAAGCTTCTTGAGCGGCAGCTATCGCATATTGTTCGCACCGATCGGCGCGCCGCATCTCTTTTGGTCCTGCGTAATACGGTGTTGCGTCCCAGTTTTCAATTTCAACGGTGTGCGAACCACTAAGACCAGGCCCGAGTAGACCTTTCCAAAAGTTTTGTTTTCCGATTCCGCACGTGGCCACCACGCCATAACCGGTAATTGCTATTCGATGTCCAGCGCCTTGCATATTTTCAGATTGCTTGAAAGTTAAGAAACTTTCGAAGTGACGAGATTGAAGGCCTTGCCGACTGTATCAACACCGTCAAGATCACTTTCTGGGACAGAAATACCGAACTCTTCTTCAAGCGCCATCACGAATTCGACGAGATCAAGGCTGTCGGACCCGAGGTCTTCCTTGAATTTCGCTTCAAGAGTAAGTTTGCCAGCATCAACTGCCAAGACATCAATAGCGCATTTTTTGAAACGATCAAATAGTTGTTGGTCCATACGGAGAGTCTAGTGCCCCATGCCTAAACCACCATCGACTGGGATAACTGCGCCCGTGATGTACGCAGCGTCCTGTGATGCGAGAAATCCAACGACGCCCGCTATCTCTTGAGTAGTGGCTGTGCGACCAAGCGGGACAGCATCAATCATTTTTGCGCGTTGTTCATCTGTCAACGCGGCAATCATGTCAGTGTCAACTGGCCCAGGTGCAACGACATTTACTGTTATTGAACGCGAGCCGAGTTCACGTGCCAAAGAGCGAGCTAGACCGATCAGGCCAGCCTTCGAAGCTGCGTAATTCGCTTGGCCAGCAGAACCGAGCAAGCCAACAACAGATGACATTAAAATTATTCGACCAGCGCGCGCACGCAACATCCCTTGAGTTGCGCGTTTACAGACCCGAAAGGCGCCCGTGAGATTTGCATCAATCACGGTTGTGAAATCGTTCTCGCTCATTCGCAGAAGCAATAAATCTTTTGTGATCCCTGCGTTGGCAACTAATACCTGTACCGGTCCAAATTTATCTTCGACTGCAGTGAATGCTGCATCGATTTCTGTCTGAGAAGTGACATCGCATTTAATTGCGAAAAAATCACCGCTTGGTTTTGTTGAATTGTAAGTGATCGCGACTTTGTCGCCGAGACTTGCGAAATGTGCTGCGCAGGCGAGTCCAATTCCTTTTGCACCCCCAGTGATTAACACAACACGACTCATGGTTGTTTCCACTTTATTACCGCACTGGCGGCCGTCATTCCGGCACCGAAGCCAACTAGCAACACAATGTCGCCAGTCTTAAGTCGGTTGTTGTCGGCTGCATCAAATAATGCCAAAGGAATGGACGCTGAAGAAGTGTTTCCAGTTTCGTTACCTACCCATGCAGCTTTACTCATCGGAATATCTAGACGCTTGCACGCCGCTTCAATGATTCTCAAATTTGCTTGATGCGGCGCCACGAGTGTGACATCGCTAGTTGTTAACCCAGCAGCTTTTAATGATTTTTGCGCCGAGTCCACCATGATTCGCACCGCACGGCGAAAAACTTCTTTGCCCTCCATATGCAATGTGCCACCGATTTCCGCATAAAGAAGATCTTCGAGCGAACCGTCGGCGTCT
>CAMCUE010000153.1 GCA_945878705.1 Ferrithrix thermotolerans DSM 19514
GTGCGTGCGCGCCGCCTTCACGGTCTGGGTTGCCATAAATCTTTAGACCAGCAGAAATATATTGTTGTGAGCCTGTGTAAACAAAATTAATCATGTCTTCGATTTTTGGAAAAGTTTTCAGAACTTCTCCTTGATATAAAACTCGACCAGCCCCGCCAGCGCCATTGGCGCCATGACAACCTGCACAAGATCCGTATACGCCCGCGCCAACTGCAAGTGGTCCTTCGACTGTTCTTTCTTGTGGGCGAATCGCGAGAACATACAACAGCGCCCAAAGTGGCAACAAACTCAAAGTTGCCATTGCCCAGAACGGAATTTTCTTTCGCGAGTTTGCTGCGACAACATAACTTGGGTCTGGCGGTGGCGGTGGCGCGCTTGCAGCCGGCGCATTTGCAACTGATTTATTATCTGCAACTTTTACAAGAACATTTTCCGAAGCAGTTGCCCCATCGGCAGCAGGCGCTATACCAGCTGCTTTGTCACGTGCTTCTTGCGCACGCTTAAGTAGATGTTCGGGTATTCCTGCCACTGCACTCCTCAACAATAAGTTTCTGGTTTGTCATTATCCTTGCGCTTAATAGGTTAGACGCAACGCAACCCAATGCGAGAAGTTCACGAGCGCACAACCCGAACAGTCAGGCTTGCCTTCGTTGAGAGGTGTTGAGCAATCGTGAAAACTAGTGACGAAAAAAGACCCTCACAGTTGGTTTCAAGCAGAGTCATTATTATCTTGCCGACTAGGCTAAAAACAGATTTTTACGAGGAAAGGCAAGCCCTCAACTAATGCTCGCAATTGACATTCTCAGATGGCCAGGCGTCAACCAGGCTTTTATTTTCTCCGCCATAGTTACGACGCTGTTAAGTCTTGTCATCATTCCAATCGGTAAGCGTCGAAAATTTGATCGCAAGGCAACTTGGGGCGAAGCAATGCTCGGCGCTGCGTATGTTTTCGCGGTTTTGTTTTTGGCTTTTGGCGTTGTGCCTCACCAATGGATTGACCACGCTGACAAAGAACTAGGTTGGCGTAAAGACAAACTTGTCTACGGGCCGTTCAACATTTTGAAGTCTGACACGATTGGTGGAAGTTTTCCGATCGTCATAAGTTACGAAGCAATCCGTGACATCGTTGTTGTTGTAATTCATGTCTTTTATATCGGGCTGATGATTTATCTTTTTGGCTGGTGGCAAAAACGTGGAGAAGAAGTTGCCAAAGAAGTTGCAACTTCGACATACGGTCGTCCTCTGATGAAGAAGAGTTAAACAATGGCAAAAACAGACGCAAATCCACCGATGATGCCGTACACGGATGATTATCAACTTGTTGAAGTTGATGCCGAATATCTAAGCAAGGCAGTTAAGCCAAAGCAGTTCATTCACATTGACCAATCTGAGTGCATCATGTGTGAAGGCTGTGTCGACATTTGTCCATGGAAGTGCATCTTCATGGTTTCGCCTGAAGCGATTAGCCAGGCCGAAGGTACTGAGCTTCCAGGTGATGATCCTTCTGACAAAGTTGTGTTTATTATTGACGATGATGTTTGTACGCGTTGCGCTTTATGCGTTGATCGCTGTCCAACCGGAGTGATAATTCTTGGCAAGGTTGGAGTTGCACCTGCAACTGGCGAAACTCATATGCGCACGAATAATCATGGCTATTCATATGGCATGCGATTTTAGGAACGGAGTTTAAACAAAATGGTACAAATGCTTGAACAAAAATCTCGGTTGACGGTTAAAGACCGCGTGACGAAATTAAATGAGTCGATGCAAGGAAGCCAAGCGTGGAACTCGATCTTCCGACCAGGATCAATTTTCCGTAAAGGATATTCGGACTCACCAAGAAATCGTTCGTATGTCGTAATGAACTCGGTGCTTTATCACTTACATCCAGTGAAAGTTAAACGACACGCAGTAAAAGTTAGTTACACACTGTGCTTGGGTGGCTTGAGTTTCTTCTTGTTTATCTTGCTAACGATCACCGGAATTTTCTTGATGTTTTTCTACCGACCAACATCTGCCAACGCTTGGCAAGACATTCAGTCTTTGCACACGTCGGTGACGTTTGGATTAATGGTCAGAAATATGCATCGCTGGGGAGCACACTTAATGGTGCTATCCGTGTTCTTGCACATGGCGCGTGTTTTCTATCACGGTGCGTACAAGGCTCCTCGAGAATTCAACTGGGTGATCGGTGTCATTCTGTTGACGCTGACACTCTTGCTTTCATTCACCGGCTATTTATTACCATGGGATCAACTCGCGCTATGGGCGGTGACGGTGGGTACCAACATGATGGGTTACTCGCCGGTGATTGGTTCTCAAGTTCGTTTCGTTTTGTTAGGCGGAGTCGAAATTGGACCAGAAACACTTTTGCGGTGGTATGTGTTGCATGTCTTACTTTTTCCATTCGTCACAGTCATCTTCCTCGCGATCCATTTTTGGCGCGTGCGTAAAGACGGCGGAATCTCAGGACCTCTCTGATGGCCGGCATCCCAGAACATCTTCTTAAGCGTGCGCAAGAAGCTCGCGAGAAAGCCGCAGCCGAGGCCGCAGGTGCGACAGCACCCGCTGCTACAAGTAGCGATGCAGGTTCGCGAATCCCTGCTGATTTACTTGAGCGAAGCAAAGCAGCAGGAGGCGGTGTTGCGTTGGCTGAAAAACCTGGTGCTGTAGTTGCTGGTACACCCACAAACGGAAGTATCCCTTATGGTGCCGGACCTGGTGGACACACACAGCGTTTACTTACCGTTGTTAAATCTGGATCAATTCAAGATGTCAAGGCTGTTCCAGTCGACAAAGTTCATACATGGCCCCACTTGTTGGGCGTCGAGTTCGTAGCCGGATTGGCGTGTACTGCATTTGTGTTTATGTTTTCGTGGTTTGTAAATGCACCGTTGTTGCAAGCTGCAAACTTCAACCAAACCCCAAATCCATCAAAAGCACCTTGGTATTTTCTTGGACTACAAGAGTTGTTGACGATGTTTCATCCGATGATTGCTGGAGTCACTATTCCTGGGATGGGAATTATTGCTTTGATGTTTGCGCCGTATTTAGATCGCAACGAATCAAATCGTCCTGAAGATAGAAAGTTCATGACAAGTCTGATGACCGTGCACTTGATGTTTTGGGCAGTTTTAGTAATTATCGGCTCTTTCTTTCGTGGCCCGGGGTTCAACTTCACCTTCCCGTGGCGTGAAGGCATCTTCTTTGAATTGTGATCGGACTCTTTTTTAAATGAACACAACAACAATTATTACGATTGCAATTGCGGTACTTGCTGTACTTGGCCTTGGAGGTGTGCTCACTGCATCGCGTCGTGCCGACATAAAGGAAGTCGGATCTCTGTCGCGTGAAACTAAAAAGCGCGATCGCAACGCGGCAAAAGTTGCGCGCAACTCAACTCGTGACGCTGAGTCACAAGGTACTGCTAGTCGCAACGCCGTGGCAGTTATGCCGCCACCAGAAATTGAGACTTGGGTCGCACCTGACGCAGAAGCACTTGGCGAATCGCGCCGAGCATTTTTGAATCGAGCAACGGTGACATTGATGAGTGCAAGTCTTGGTGGATTCGCTGCCGCACTTATTGCATTTTTGTGGAAAGGCGCCGAAGGCGGTTTTGGATCAAAAATAAATGCTGGCAAGATTGATGACGTGATCGGTCAGATTCGTTCTGGTGGTGGCTTTTTGTACCTTCCTGAGGCTCGCTCATGGGTTACCGAGTATCCCAAAGAGGCGATTTCAAAAGCAGAAGTTATTTACGGAAAGCAAGGCGCAGTATTTACCGGAATGAATGCTGGAGTAGTTGCGTTATACCAAAAGTGTCCTCATCTTGGTTGTCGAGTGCCTGAATGCTCATCGTCGCAATGGTTCGAGTGCCCATGTCACGGCTCGCAATACAACCGGGTCGGTGAGAAAAAGGGTGGTCCCGCACCACGCGGAATGGA
>CAMCUE010000154.1 GCA_945878705.1 Ferrithrix thermotolerans DSM 19514
ACCCATTCGCAACACAGTGAGTGAAATTGGGTGACTGATAAAACTAGCGAGCACAATCAATCCCCAAATCAGCCAAGCCAGTACTGTGCCAACGATCTGAATCGCTGTTGACCGCGTCTCCAGCAGTTCGCCGACTCCGGCGCCAACAAACGGCAGACAACCGACCAAGATTCGCATCGACCAAAGTAATCCCGTTGCGATTCGCAGATTTGGCATTGGTTTTATGGGCACATCATAAGACTAAGGCTCGCACATCGAATCGGTAAAGTTTTAGTGATGCCTGTCCCAAAAGATCTCAAAAAGAATGTGATGATTCTTCGCGCACAAATTGCGCATCACAATGAGATGTATCACGGGCAAGACAGCCCCGAAATTTCTGATGCAGAGTTTGATCTTCTTCTACTCAAACTCAAAGAAATTGAGTCCAAGTATCCAGAATTGGTTGAAGAATTTTCGCCATCACAAATCGTCGGCTCAGGTTTCACAACCTTCGATCCCGTAACGCATCGTGTGCCAATGACGAGTCTTGATAATGCAATGGATATCGAAGAGTTGGAACAGTGGGGTGAGCGCGCGAGTAAAGGCTTGAGTGGTGCATCGATGAGGTTTGCCTGCGAATTAAAAATTGATGGGTTGGCTTTGAGCATTCGCTACGAAAACGGTGTTTTGGTGCAGGCGGCTACCCGTGGCGACGGCAAGGTTGGCGAAGATGTCACAGCAAATATTCGAACGATCAGCGTTGTTCCAAAAGAACTCAAATCGAAATCCAATAGAGAAATTCCAAAAGTGCTTGAAGTACGCGGCGAAGTTTATATGTCGATGGTTGCATTTGAGAAACTTCGCGCTGCAAACCAATTAGAAAACGAAAAGCGAATCTCCGAAGGCAAAAAGCCTGAAGCGGTCCCGGCTAATCCAAGAAATGCTGCTGCTGGAAGTCTGCGCCAGAAAAATCCTGCAGTCACGGCGACTCGCGAACTTTCATTTTGGGCATATCAACTCGGCGAAATAGCTGGTGCACCGACTTTTACTTCTCATGCACAAACTTTTGAATTTTTGCGTGACTTGGGTTTTCCGATCAATCCACAAGCAATCACGGTTAGTTCACTTTCTGAAGTGATTTCATTTTGCTCAAACTGTGAAACGAATCGTCACAACTTGGATTACGAAATTGACGGTGTAGTCGTCAAACTTGACGACCTCGCACAGCGCGAACAACTGGGCTTTACTTCGCGTGCCCCGCGCTGGGCGATCGCCGTGAAATTTGCTCCAGAAGAGCGAAACACAATTCTTAAAAACATTTCGGTTTCTATTGGCCGTACTGGTCGAGCGACGCCATTCGCTGAACTTGAACCCGTAGTTTTGTCTGGCAGCACAGTCAGCATGGCGACCTTGCACAATCGTGAGCAAGTGCAACTTAAAGATGTACGACCTGGCGACACCGTTATCGTACGCAAAGCAGGTGATGTGATCCCTGAAGTTGTCGGACCAGTGTTAGCACTGCGACCAAAAAATTCAAAGCCATGGACGTTTCCCACCACTTGCATCTGCGAACTTAAGTCAATATTTGTGCAACTTGAAGGCGAATCAGATACTCGCTGCGTTGAACCAGAATGTCCATTTCAGCGTGATCAACGAATAATTCATTTCGCATCTCGTGGCGCAATGGACATTGAAGGCCTGGGTGAAAAAACCGTTTTCGCTCTGTCTGATAAAAACTTCGTCACAGACATCGGTGATCTTTATGCATTGACGATCGAAAAGTTGCTCCAACTCGAAGGTTTCGCCGAACTGAGCGCAACTAATTTACTCACCGCGATTAATAATTCAAAGTCACGACCCCTGCCGAAACTACTTGTCGGTCTCGGAATTAAAAACTTGGGGCCAGCAGCAGCCGAGTCACTTGCACGAAGGTTCGGCTCGCTTGACGCAATCATCAGTGCCACACCGGAGCAATTGAGCGAAATTGACGGTCTGGGTGATGTGATTGCGAACAAAATCAGAGAATGGTTTGCAGATAAAGCGCATCAAGTAATTATTAAAAAATTCAGGTCGGCTGGTGTCGAGTTTGGCAAACTAGTTGTCAATACTGCACCGCAAAATCTTGTCGGTAAAGCGGTCGTTGTTACTGGAACCGTTGAAGGTTTCAGTCGCGAAGGTGCGCAACAAGCAATCACTAGTCGCGGCGGCAAAAGCCCAGGCAGTGTGAGTGCCAAGACCTTTGCGTTGGTAGTTGGTGCAGAACCCGGTGCAAGCAAACTTTCGAAGGCAGAACAACTCGGCATTGCAATAATTGATGCAGTAGCTTTTTTAGAGTTGCTAGAAACTGGCGAACTACCTAAACAATAATTTGAGTTACAACTGAAGTTATTGTTGCACTTTTAGTCAGTATCAAATTTCCAGACATATGTCCGTGATTTATTTCGACCATCTTCAACTCGCCAATATTTAACTTTGCCTTCGTGCTCGCCCTGTGTGAATGATTCAATAACTGCGCCGTCTTGCGGCTGAAAACTAATAATAAAATTACCGGGATCAAAAACTGCTGTTGCCGGTAACTCAACTTGTGCACCTGGGGTCGCTTGCTGACCAGATGCGGTGAGTTCGTCTAGCCGCGTCGTCGGCAATTCAACGCCATCAATGAACAGCACTGATTCATATCCCTCAACGAAGTCAACGATTATTTGCGACTGACGTAGCACCCGGTCACCGTTTGCTGGCGACATTCGTTCAATAGCGTCAGGCAGGCCCGACTCATCTCGACCAGTTCGTGATGCTTGGAAGCCAAAAATAATCATCACTAAACCAAGTGCAATGCCAAGGCTTGTCAGAAGTCGTTGACCGTTAATAGATTGAAGAAAACTTTTCTTTGGTTTTGAATTTTGGATGTTAGTTGTCACATCTCTATTCTCGCCTAAAAACCCGATAAAACATTGGTAAGTGAAATTCACTAGTAGTTTTAATGGTTGTGGTTACTTTAGATTCGGTCATTGGTCACGTTCTTGTAGGGCGATATCGGGTTGAAGATCTCCGTAGTGACGGCACGGCAACCGCTCCAATATTTCAAGCCGAGGACTTAGAAGAATCAAAAAAAGTAGCCGTGCGATTGATGACCGTCGCCTCACTATTTGACAAAGTATCTGGCTTGATTGATGAAGAAGCAGCTTTGGCTGCCTTTGATTCGTCAATGCAACAGCTTCACGATATATCGCACCCGATGCTCGTCTCAATTGACGACTGGGGCGACTCAGTTATGGATGGGGTCAAAATCGCTTTTAGCGTAACGCAGCATTTTGCTCAAGGATCTTTGCGCGAATATCTCGACCGGGGTCGACGGTTGACTCCATCGCAAGCATTAATTGTCGGACTTGATGTTTGCCGAGCGTTACACCACGCTCATAAAAATGGCTTCGTGCATGGCGACGTGCGACCAGCCAACTTAATTTTTGGTGACGACGGCAGAATTCGACTTGCGGGGCTTGGCATCAAGCGAAGTTTTGTTGCAGCAAAGATGAGCATTGAGCAAGCACGGTACGCAGCACCCGAAATCGGACAAGGTTCAGTGCCAGACATGTATTCAGATGTCTACTCACTGGCGATTACTTTGCTTGAGACAATCACTGGCGAAGTTCCGTTCGCGGCAGAATCGGTTGCAATTACTTTGGCGAACCGAATTGATAAGTTGCTGCCAGTTTCTGGAGGCCTTGGGCCAATAGCTGCACCGATTGAGCGAGCAGGACGCCCAGTGGCAAGTGAACGTGGCACCGCACTTGAGTTTGGTCAAGCCCTGGCGCAAGTTGCTGACAAAATGCCACGCCCGCAACCGATTGACACTATTACTTCGAAACGCTTTGAAGATGTTATTACTCGTCCAAATCTAATTACAAAACCAAACCCCACCCGCGCACAAAAAGTTGTTGAAACGCCGTCTAGTTTTGAGCGGGCA
>CAMCUE010000155.1 GCA_945878705.1 Ferrithrix thermotolerans DSM 19514
AATTCGTGAAAATGAGTAGATTACGACGCCAAGTCCAAGCGCAGCAAGAACTGGAAACTCAATTGGGTTCAATAATCGCTTGCGGGCAGATGAGTTGTAACTTGCGTCCCTTGATGATCGCTCACTCCAAGATTTAACCATCCACTCAGCAAGCGCCGCAAGTAGGACGATCACGCCACTGAAAAAAACCAGCGATGAAATAACAAGTCCAAGTGCCAGCAGCACCACTCCGATGCTCGTCACAAGTGGCCAGATACTTTTCGTAGTTAGGTCTTTTGATAATTCAGGAGTAGAAGTTTTTGTTTGCCCGTCCCGAGTAACAACAGCGATGCCGGCCAAAAGTGCAGTCACAACAATCAACATGCTGATCGCAACACCTGCGAGAGCAACCTGATCTAATACAAATAACGACATGATCAAAGCAACGACTGAAAGTACAGTCACTCCAATAAAATATTTAAAGCCAGTCGAAAACATCATCCCTACTTTTGTACGTACACAACGAACCACATCGCCGCAAAAATTACAGTCAGCGAATACCAATAAACAGCATGTGCGACAATCAGATCGTGATCGCTAAGACGACCAGCAATTGATCTAAACATTGCCACCAAAGTAAATCCCAAACCAATAACTATTAAAAGAGTCATTGTTGCGGTTATCGCATAAAACATCGTTGTGTAACTGCTGTCGCGAACACCAATATCCATCTGCAGATAAACAGCGATTTGTGCGTTAATCATTGCGATCTGTGTCAGCAAAGCAACGCCAAGCGCAAGAGTTGTGTGCTTTGAGTCGGCTCGACGCGAAGCATAAACAGCCCACTGAACCATGATGCAGGTAATCACAATCGTCAACATCATCGTGTTTGTCGCAACTTCTGGGATCTTGATGTTTTCTGGAAGCCAATCGCGCAACATCTTGCTGCCGTCCGAAGATTCTCTTAGCGGTGCATTGGCCCTGAACTGCAACCAAATAGCGAGCATTGAGCCGATCAACATCGCACTGGCCGCCGAAAGCAAGCCGCTCAAAACTAAAGCCTGACGACGCATCGCAATTTTTGGTCCTGAATTTAGTGCTGTTGCGCTAGTGCTCATGAGTTTGCCGATACTGTTTCAAAAATTTCTTCATCAGCGATCTCGCCAGATCGTGCTGATTTAAATACAAGACCAATAAACGCAACCAAGAACACTAGAAAAATCGCTTGGCCAATTGCCGCGATTGAGTTCCAGATTTGACTGTTGTTTCCCAACTCGCCAGTGATGCGGGCTGCTGGTTGATCAGTAAAGCCGGCGATGTAATAGGGCAATGCGGCTAATACAACACCCAGAACACCGATCAAACCAAGACCAATGACCGGCATGGTTGGCATTTTTCGTCCCCAAATTCGTGGACCAAAATGTGCAATCGCACCCAGTGAACTAAGAACAATCCCATAACCGACATATACGAGCACAGCTTCGTCAAACACTGTGTTTGATAATTTCAAATCAGTGATCCGAAGTAAAACATTGCCGATCATGCCGGTTAAAACCATGCCAACACCAAAAAAGGCAAGAACAAATGGTGCACTGGGTTTTGCTTTTTCATTTTTCATCGCCAATAAACAAAGCGCAATAACAATCAGCACACCAAGAATCGGTAACGCGTTGAACATTAAAAATGGCAACAGACTTTTTGCAAAATCTGCAAATTGAGAATCAAATTGGACTGAATAAAAAGACTGTGTCACTGCTCCGATTAACGCGGTGCTAGTCAAACCGACACCAATTAATAAGCCGCCGCGCAGTGGTTGTTTACCTCGAGTCATGGTTGCAACTATTTGCGCTAAAACCCCAAGTGTTGGAATCGAAAATAAAAATATTTGTGGAGAAGTGAGAGCCCAGCCGATCCAAGCGTTAACTCCATCGGTTGCACCAAATGTCGCTCTCTCATAAGTGTGATCTACCGCTACATAAATTAGTGCACCGGCCATCACTGGAAGTGTGAGAATTAGTGAAACGCTCGTGACGAGTGAAGACCAAACATAAATTGGTGCATCAACAAGAGTCAATCCTGCGCGACGAGATGTCAATGCTGTAGTCGCGATGCTTGCGCTAACGATTAAAAGTCCGGCAATTACAACACCCATTCCGATCAAAAATAAGTCAACCATTTGTCGGTCGCCACCACCAGGTCCACCATTGCCGATGTAAGACACAGCAACAATGATCATCCCAAAACACCAAAGGTAAGTACCAAACAAGGCGCCACGCGCAAACGCGATAACTTGACTACCAACTTGCATCGGCACAATCGCCATTGAGATCCCTAAAGCCATTGGTGCCATCGATCCGAAGATCAGTCCCACACGGAAAATAGAAAACAACTGTGGCGCACTTGTGGCATCAATCAAATCGCTAGATGAACTAATTCTTTCAACACCAAGAAGTAGACCAACAGCCACAACGGCTAATGTCCAAAGCAAAGAAATAGAAACCATCAATCGACCAATTCGTTGATGACTCGTCGTCGTTAACCATTCGGAAATTGCGCTGAAAATGCTCAAGCCAGAATCGTTGCTCGAAGTCGATGCGATCATCGTTGAATTCGTTTCAATGGCTGTCATAACTCAGATAACGCTAACAGTTAAGCGCTTTGGCTTGGAAACTTCTTTATTGCACGAAGTTCACGAATAGATTGCAATTTCAATGGGTTTATGGACAAGTTTTTAGACAATTTTTAAACGAGTACATCAACCATAAGTGCGCCAAAAAGAACAGTCACATATGTAATCGAGAACGAGAAGACCCGCATTGACCAAGCATCGGTTGGTTTGCGACCAAGCATCGCTGTGCCTATTGAAAAGCCAAAACCCAAGACAATTGCCGACACTCCATAAATCCAGCCGAGATTGGCAACTGGCATTAACACCAAAGTTGAAATCGCAAGAATAATCGTGTACCAAACCATCGTCCGAACGGTGCGCTCAATTGAGACAACCGCCGGCAACATTGGCACATCTGCTGCTCGGTATTCATCAGCGTGACGAATAGCCAGAGCCCAAAAATGTGGTGGGGTCCACAGAAAAATAATTATGAATAACCAAACTGCTGGCCAGCCGACAGAGTTAGAAACCGCGGCCCAACCTACAAGAGTTGGCACTGCACCTGCTGCCCCGCCGATGACGATGTTTTGTTTGCTCGTCCGTTTCAACCACAGTGAGTAAATAAAAACATAAAACGCCGTGGCACTTAATGCCAGACACGCTGACAAAAGATTTGCACCAGCCCACAAAATCGCAAATGCGATCACTTCCAAAATCATCGCAAACACAAGTGCATTCTTCGGCGCAATTAATCCAGTGACGAGCGGACGAGTCTGTGTGCGTTTCATTAATTTGTCAATGTCCCGATCGATATACATATTCAGTGCATTCGCTCCACCAGCAGCAAGCGAACCGCCGAGCAAAGTAATTGCAATTAGCGACCAGGCCGGCCACTTGCCGGCAGCCAGCACCATCGTTGGCACCGTTGTAACCAGAAGCAATTCAATAATTCGTGGTTTCGTCAATGCGATGTATCCGCCGACAACTGATTTTGGAGAACGCTTTGATTGGTGCGAGAACAACCGCGAAGGAACTACGGGGCGAACGTTGAGAGGCACGCGCCAAGCGTACGATGCTTGAACACCAAAGCCCAACTAAAATCACCCAGCAAATTAGCCATCAACAAGACACGGCTCAGCCACAATAGAGAGATGAAGTATCTGGCTGTGGCCAATGTTCAGCCTGCTGAGGTTTTAGACCCAGACGTTGACGATGCGACGAAGTCAGACAAACCATGGATCGTCATTGTCTGGAATGACCCAATCAATTTGATGTCATATGTGACTTTCGTGTTTCAAAAACTTTTTGGTTACAGTCTCGAAAAAGC
>CAMCUE010000156.1 GCA_945878705.1 Ferrithrix thermotolerans DSM 19514
GTTGCCGTATGGTGATTTCTCTCAAGTTAATTCACGTTGTTTGCTTGTTTGATGCTTTTTTTGGGCGTCAGGTGCCGATGAGGCGAACATATGTTCAAGCCTAGTGGGTGCCTGCTTGGGCATCGGCGATTGCCTCAACTAGTTCGGCCACGGGGCGATATGACACCCCGACAACTGCTCTGTGCAAATATCTGACGATTCCGTTGGGACTAATTACAAAAACACTGCGCCTTGGCAAATTTAAAAAACCAAGAACTCCATAGGCGCGCAGAACATCTTTTTTGGTGTCAGCCAACAACGGGAACTTGAAATTATGTTTGCTGGAGAATTTTTGATGGTGATCGACATCTTGTTGTGAAATCGCCACCACCTGCGCATTGAGGTCGGTGAATTGTGTGAGTTCGTTGTTGTACGAACAAAGTTGTTTGGTGCAAACCAGTGAGTCATCGGCAGGATAGAAAACGAGTACTACAGTTTTGCCAAGATACTGCGACAACGAGATGTCATTGCCATCTTGATTCGGCAGGGTGAAATCTGGTGCTTGACTTCCAACGACAATTTCTGACTTTGACATGCTTATCCAACTTCCTGCATTAATTTCTCGGAGATATCAAAGTTTGCATAAACATCTTGAACATCGTCATTGTCGTCAAGTTCATGCATAATTTTGAGAATCGCTTTGGCCTCATCTGGGTCTTTTACTTCAACTGTGTTAGCCGAAAGCATCGTAGTGGTCGCCGAGTTAACAACGATTTTTGCCGCTTCGAGAGATGATTTGAGCTCCCAAACTTGACTCGGGTCGCAAGTTACATGCCACATATCTTCGTCCGCGGTGATGTCTTCTAGCCCGTGCTCGAGACCGACCAACATCAAATCATCCTCGCTGACAGTCTTGGCAACCAAGATCACACCTTTGCGAGAAAATTGCCAGCCGACCGCTCCTGGTGCGGCCATTGATCCACCCTGCTTCGAAAAAATAATTCGAACATCGGCAGCAGTGCGATTGCGATTATCCGTGAGAATGTCGATCAACATCGCAACTCCGCCTGGAGCGTAAGCCTCGTAAGTAACTGACTCGTAAACTTTTCCGTCGGTTTCGCCCATGCCACGCTTAATCGCACGATCAATTGCATCATTTGTCATCTGCGCAGATTTGGCTTTAGCAACAACTGTTCGTAGTGCAGCGTTTACGGAAACATCTCCGCCACCTTCGCGTGCGGCAACTTCTAAGAGTCGCGATAATTTAGCGAATGTTTTGCCGCGCACTTTGTCGATTGCGGCTTTCTTGTGCTTAATCGTTGCCCATTTAGAGTGGCCAGACATTTGTTAAACCCCTTCCAAAAATAATTCATGAAGCCGAATATCGTTTGCTAATTCTGGATGAAATGAAGCCACCAAAACTTTGTCTTGCTGAGCCAGCACTACATCATCCCCACAATATGCCAAAGCCGTGACACTTGACCCAAGCGAGACTATTCGCGGAGCGCGGATAAACACACCATGAAAACTGCCGGCAAACGAACCAATTTCAATTTCTGCCTCAAAACTATCAATTTGTCGCCCATAGGCATTTCGCTGCACATCTATGTCGATCGCATTAAAAGACAACTGATCATCGCGACCGTCGATAATCGTCTTCGCCAACAAAATCATTCCTGCACAAGTTCCAAAGACAGGCATTCGGTTTTTGATGCGCGCGTTAATCGGTTCAAATAGGTTTGCCGACTCAAGTAATTGCGACATCGTCGTTGATTCGCCGCCAGGCATCACAAGTGCATCTACGGCTTCGAGATCTTGGGGTGTGCGAACTTGTCGCGAACTAACACCAATTTTATGTAAGACGGCTTCGTGACTCCTGAATGCTCCTTGCAGAGCCAAGACACCAACTGTTAATTCTGATTTACTTTTTTGCGATTGAGCGACCACCAGGAGGCCTCGCGTCGTTCACCAACCACGCTCAGCGAAGCGTTGTTCGATGTTGTCCATTCCGATACCTGTCATCGGTGCACCCAAATTGCGACTAACTTTCGCAATAATTTCTGCGTCTCTGAAGTGTGTCGTCGCCTCGACAATCGCCCTGGCTCGCGGAGCTGGATCATCGCTTTTGAATATTCCTGAGCCAACAAAAACTGCTTCGGCGCCAAGTTGCATCGCGAGAGCCGCATCGCTTGGTGTGGCTATTCCACCGGCACAAAACAACGGCACCTGCAGCCAGCCGGTTTCAGCAATTTCTTGCACCAATGGCAACGGCGCTTGAAGTCGTTTTGCCCATTCAAACAACTCAGCCGAGTCGGCCTGTGTAATTTTACGAATATCACCAATGATTGACCGAAGGTGGCGCACGGCTTCAACGATGTTGCCAGTGCCTGCTTCGCCTTTAGAACGAATCAATGCAGCGCCTTCACTTATCCGACGCAACGCCTCGCCAAGATTTGTTGCGCCACAGACAACTGGTGTCTTGAAAGCAAACTTGTCAATGTGATGTGATTCATCAGCCGGAGTAAGAACTTCGCTTTCATCAATAAAGTCGACGCCGAGCGATTCAAGAACTTGCGCTTCAACAAAGTGTCCGATGCGTGCTTTAGCCATTACCGGAATTGAAACCACTGCTTGGATTTTTTCAATCATCTCTGGGTCACTCATCCGAGCAACTCCACCATCGCGACGAATATCTGCCGGCACTCGTTCAAGAGCCATGACCGCGCAGGCACCAGAGTCTTCGGCAATCTTTGCTTGATCGGCGTTAACAACATCCATGATCACGCCGCCCTTTAGCATTTCTGCCAAACCACGCTTCACAACCATTGACCCAGTTTTATTTGATTCAATTTTTGCCATGTTCAAACCTCTATTGTCGGGATGAATTCAGCGTACACAACGAACGAACAACTCTCTAGATCAGGGGTACTTGACTTTTTTCATATCCTCGCCTGGAGCAATGTTCACTGCAGACTTAGGACGTATCACTTCGATCCAAGTGCGACCGGGCGTTAACTTAATAATTTGACCTTTGACGTCTTTGTAGATAAATGGCAACTCTGGATCAGGTCGCTCCCATGTGCCTTGCACCAAAACGCCAGCAGTGTAAATCCACACTTCACCACTACCGACAGATTTTGCTACTGGGCTAGAGCCAGTCCTTGAATAGACAACTGAAATTAAAACAACATTTTGTGCATTAACTCGAACATCTTGCATATCAACATGCGACTTGTCACCTTGGGATCGCAAGTAGGTCAACAAGTCTGGGCTCCACTCCCACATCACATCAACACCATCCATTGATATTTTTACTGCCGCTGCTGCGATTGAGGCAGTTGTTACGGCCTCATTCTCGGCACGATATTCAAATTGCGGCAATGGTGGTTTTGCATCAGCGGGTGCAAGCGACCATAATTTTGTAGTTTCTGCAACAAGATTATGCGGCGCATTACGACTTGATTCGCGACGATACCCACCCTTTTCGTTAGCGACTGAATGACTTAGATCAACGAGCCATGACTTGCGAATTGCCGAAGTAACTTGTTGGTTTCCACCACTCCATGCGAACAACGGATGATTCAGCGAGCCAAGAAGATCGATGTCTTGTTGACGACCACTGCGAATTGGCCCAACTGGGTCACTGCCTTGCGAATGAAACACTGCGGCAAAACGAGTTAGTTGCTCGACATTTTCTTCGAAAACAATATCCGCTTGATTTAGCCCCCATTGTGGACGGGCTCGTGGATGATTATCGATCTTGACAACAAGTGCCGGGCGATTAAGAATTGACTCATCTGCGGCGGGCGCACCAGTCAACGGGTTCCGCACAACTGGAATAGTCGTCGTAGTCGTCTCGGGAATTGTCGTTTCAACGATTGTGTCTATAGGTAAATTTGCAGAAGTATCGGACTTTCCACCACAACT
>CAMCUE010000157.1 GCA_945878705.1 Ferrithrix thermotolerans DSM 19514
ATTTTGGTGAAAGTGACGGCACACCACGATATGGATTTGACAATTTATTGCAGATTCGCGGCTATCGCGATGCAATAAGTTTTGTTGCATCACAGCCCGGCATTGATAAACAAAAGATCGCCGTGTTTGGCGAAAGCGCATCTTCGCTCGGAGCGCAATTTATTGCTGTGTTCGATGACCGCGTGCGAGCAGTGATTGCCTTCACGCCCGTCTGCGGTAATCGCGATACAAAATTTGATACGACAAACGAAAAATTTGACTGGCTTCGAGAGAACTGGTCGGATCTGGATTTATCAACCGTGCCCGCCCGTGAATTGGCAGTGCGAATGTGCAGACTGCATGAAGGCGAAGGGCCAGTAATTGTTGAGGGGGATGCTGCAGTTAGTTACACGACTCGGATGCGAAAGAAATACCCCGGTGACTGGTCTAACCAAGTTTTGATTCTGCAACGCAAACTTGAAGCACAATTCAACGAACAAAGATTGCCAGCAAAATATCTAAAAGTGCCGACGCTATTTGTGATCGCCACAGATGACCAACAGCCAGTTTGCGAACTATTGACTAATCGTCGATGTTTTGATTTGATCAATGCGCCAAAGCAGTTGACTGAAATCACTGGTGGACACTTTGGGCTGGCGTATCGCGGTACAGAGCCATATCGTCTAGCAACGAGCGCCACCATTGAGTTTCTGCACAGTGTTTTTGGCTAGTCACTAGCGCAAAATAGTTATCCGCAATGCAAATCGATTAACGATCGCAAAGACAATATTGACGAGTGCGCTCGTAACTAGCGCGTCGCCGACACCAACTATCGATGTCGTAGCGCCCCAGACGAAAGTGCCAATAGCAATACCCAACCAGACCATCAACATCGCCAACGATGATCCCCGACCACGTAACTCATTTGGTAGTTGCACCATGAACGCAGAAAAAATTGTATTCAGCATCGCCATCGTGCAAGCGCCACACACGAGAAGTGCAAAAAATGCTACGAACATACTTGTAGTGCTAGCCAAAACTGCAGTACTCGCAGACCAGATGCCGGCAGAAAACATTGTGATCGGCTCAATGCCGTACTTGGCACGAATCCGTGGCAACACCCACACGACCGTGACAGAACCAATCCCCAGTGCTCCAGATAGTAAGCCGTAACCACTAGACGCCACACCCAAACTTTGCTTGGCAACGATTGGCAGAACCGAAGTCAGCACAGATGTGACGCCGAGCATGATTGCAAGTCGTAACGCCAAATTGCGCAACAACCGCGTGCCGACAACATGCTTGATGCCATTTTTAATAACTTCGTTAATAGCCACACGATCAATCACATTTTTATTTATTGACTTGTTGGTTTGCATTACAACCACGATGCCAACGAAAGAAATTGCGTTGAGTGCGAACACGGCACCGGGGTTAATCGCGGCAATGATTGCCCCAGCAAATGCTGGACCAATAGATTGGGCGATATTGCGCGAGACAGCGTCAAGACCAATTGCTTGCGGAAGTCTTGCCGTATCAACTAGTTCGGGGGTGATCGCCATAAACGCTGGCGCGCAAAGTGTGAGCGCTACCGATTCAAGAAAAGTGCCAAGAATTAAAAGTTCGGCAGTCAGACCACCCGACCACTGCAATATCGCAAGTGCTACAGCGATGACTAGCGCCAAAAGAGAAGCAACTGAAATTAAGCGCCGACGATCGACCATGTCGGCAAATGCTCCTGCATAAAGTGCGAGCAAAAAACCCGGGACTGCCCACGCAGTTTGCACAAGGCCAACGAGCGTTGGTGAATCTGAAATCGTTGTCATTGTCCATGCGGCGGCGGCGATGTGCATAAAGGTGCCGACATTTGAAACCAGACCCGCAATCCACAATGCTCGAAAGATGCGAATTTTTAGCGGCGACCATGGACCTTGCACACGACAAGATTACAAAACTAGGTAGATCGCAAGCATTCGTGGCGATTGAGTGAATGTGATCAAGGTAGAATTTTCAACAGGAGCAACCAGCCGATGACAATTTTGACTCAACCCAGTGTTTTACCATCAGCAAATGATGCTTGCTGGTGTGGCAGTGGGCGAAAATATAAACGCTGCCATAAACCACTTGAAGGTCGCGTGCAGCCAGGTGAAGTAAGTCCGCGTCGTAACGTGCCAGCCAGCATTGCCCGCCCTCCCTATGCCGATACTGGTGAAGTCATTCGGTGGAACGAGCCGGCAATCAAATCTCCGGAGATAATTGTGCGAATGCGTCACGCTGGCGCGGTTGCCGCTGAAGTTTTGCGTCTAGCTGGACAAGCTGTGAAACCCGGCATGACGACTAACGAAATCGATATTTATGTGCACGATCTATGTATTGAACGAAACTCTTATCCGAGCCCACTCAATTACATGGGATATCCAAAAAGTGTTTGCACTTCTGTAAACGAAGTGATTTGCCACGGAATACCTGACTCTCGCAAACTCGAGGAGGGTGACATCGTAAATCTTGATGTGACTTGCTATATCGGCGGCGTACACGGAGACACCAATGCGACGTTCGCAGTTGGCGAAATTGATGCGCAAAATCGGGCGTTGATTGATGCCACCGAAGAATGCATCTGGCGCGGCATTGAAGCAGTGAAACCCGGACGTCCTTTAAGTGATATTGGTCGAGCAATTGAAGATCGCGCGAACTTGAACAAACTTGGAGTCGTGCGAGCATTTGTTGGTCACGGCATTGGCGAACAATTCCATACTGATATTCAAGTTCTGCACTATTACGATTCTCGCAATTCAGTTGTGATGCGTCCAGGCATGACATTTACAATCGAGCCGATGATCACACTCGGTACTTGGCAACACAAGATGTGGGATGACGATTGGACGGCGGTAACTGCCGACGGCACGCGCACCGCACAATTTGAACATATGGTTTTAGTAACCGAGACGGGCGTAGATGTTTTAACAGGCGGAGCGGGCGCCGTTTCTGGTTTCTCCCCTTTCAAAAAGTAAAACATCGATAATTGCCCAACCTGTCACGAGATGTAGCGTTTAATAAACTTGCAATGAGGAAAATCTATGGCGCTAGCGAAAGTTAATGGGCAAGAAATTTTTTACACCGATTCGGGTGGCACTGGACCAGTAGTTATTTTGGCGCACGGCTTCTTGATGGATCAAACAATGTTTGATGCTCAAGTTGCAGCGTTGTCACCAGAGTTTCGCGTGATCACCTGGGATGAACGTGGTCTTGGGCAAACCAAATGGGATGGAAAAGATTTCACATATTGGGACTCAGCCGATGACTGTCTCGGGTTGATGGATCACCTCGGAATTAACAAATGCGTGATCGGTGGAATGTCACAAGGTGGATTTTTGTCCATGCGCGCAGCACTCACCGCACCTGAGCGTGTGACTGCGCTAATACTTATAGATACTGCTGCTGATAACGACAACGAAGAAACTTTGGCTGGGTATCGGATGATGGTTGACACTTGGGTGCAACACGGCCCAGTGCCAGATTTGACTGAGATAATTGCGAACATAATTATTGCCGAGCCAACAGAAAATGCGAAGTCAATTGCTAAGTGGCAGAGTTTTACGATCGACGCAGTGAAAGCGACGGCAAAGTGTTTACTTGAGCGTGATGACATCACCGATCGGCTTGGCGAGATTAAATGTCCAGCGATAATTATTCACGGCACTGCAGATACGGCGATTTCAATGGAGCGCGCCGAAGCATTGCGGGCCGGCCTTGTCGGCGCAGGCAAGATCATCCCAATCGAAGGCGCCGGGCATTCATCAAATCTGACGCACGCACAGTTGGTTAATCCGCCATTGCTTGAATTTTTGCGAAGCGTAACGAAATAAATTGAATCTGTGATCGCAGATAATGATGTAGACAGATATTTGCGGTTTGACCGCGAACAAT
>CAMCUE010000158.1 GCA_945878705.1 Ferrithrix thermotolerans DSM 19514
CTCGACGTAATCACTCTCAAGAATTTCAACCATTGACGCTCTCATTGTTCGCGAGACATACGGAGTTACTGCTAACACGAGTGTGAGTATTGGCAATACAACTCCAGATGGATCTGACCACGGTGCCGCACCTGCGTCAATCAGAGTGATCGCTGGTAGCACATGAAAAATCGAAGTTGAGAAAAATAAAATCAATGCCGTGCCCATTACAAACTCGGGGATCGCAGCCAGAATCAATGAAGTTGTCGATGAGATCGTGTCAAACTTTCGATCTCGACGAAGCGCAGAAAATGCTCCAATCGCAACCGATAGCGGGACCGATAACAACGCGCCTACGACCATCAGAAATAAAGAATTTCCGACGCGCGGAGCAATGTATTCGCTGATTTGCATCTGAGTCACAAAAGATTTGCCGAAGTCGCCGTGCAATATCCCTATTAGCCAATCGCTGAACTGTGTTACAGCGGGACGATATAAGCCGAGCTCTTGGCGCAATGCGTCCAAACTTTCGGGCGTTGTTTCTCTGCCAAGGATTGCTTGTGCTGGATCCGACGGAAACGCCTGAGTGACCAAAAAAATTAACAGTGATACGGCAAACAGAGTCACAACGCCTAGTCCAAGACGACGAGATATGAACTTGATAATCGGCATGACGCTTAATTTATATTTTAGAGCGGTGCGCTTTGGCGCATAAGCCAAAGCGCACCATCCTTTAAATAATTTCTATGCCAACCATAGATTCTTGAAGTGCATTCCGTAGTAGTCGAGCGGCAACGCTGCATTGCGCTTATTCACGCCTTGCAACTTCTTCGTATACGAATCCGAAGCGTTAACAAAGTAAGGAATGATGTATCCACCGCGTTCGTGCTCTTCTTTTTGCATTCGCTTAATGATTGCGGCACGTCGATTTGGACCCACTTCAGCAAGTGCTGCATAATAATTCGCTTTGGCTTGACTGCCTGGTTCTGGGAAGTGTGTCTCTGGGTACGAGAACACCATTCCTGAGAATTGCGGGAAGTATGGCTTCGGGTTGTAATAAGTCATGAACGCATTCACACCCTTGGCCATATACGTCGTATCCCAATAGCCAACTGCAACAGTTGTCGCGGTTGCTTTGACAACGCCACCAGATGCGGTGTTCACTTGTTCAACGAACGCCTTTGCTAAACCGCTAAGAGCCGCGTCATCATCAGGGGCTTTTAGGTCAAACACAACAGGGTTAGATTTCGAAAAGCCAACCGCGCTTAAAAGTTTGAGTGCACCCTTGATGTCTTGCTCTTGCATTGGGTAACCATTGGCGTTGTAATTTGGATCTGCCGGACTGTAATCGTCATTTGATAAACGACCGTTGTTTGAAAGAACTTGCTTGAGCAATTTCTTTCGGTCAATCAGCATTTTCATCGCTTGACGAGTACGAACATCCTTAAACGGATCCATATCAATTACTAGGCAGATTGGAGTAATTTTGCCGGCCGAGTTCGAATAAACATCCAGTTTTTTATCCTTCTTCAGTGT
Organism: Ferrithrix thermotolerans DSM 19514; assembly: GCA_945878705.1. Lineage (GTDB taxonomy): Bacteria > Actinomycetota > Acidimicrobiia > Acidimicrobiales > Ilumatobacteraceae > BACL27. Next base: position 1,516 of record CAMCUE010000158.1, read on the forward strand.
TGGCAACATTGCAAGCGGCACATTGATTGCCACATCAATCTGGCCACCTTGAAGCGCATTTGTTAATGCTGTGGTATCAGAGAATGAAAGGATTCGAACTTCATCCAAATACGGCTTGCCCTTGTCCCAATAATTAGCATGACGAACATGAGTGCTCTCCACGCCTGGTGTAAAACTCTTCAACTTGTAAGGCCCAGTGCCAACCTGAGTTTTATTAATCCCGAAGTTTTCATACCCAACAGGCACGATCGTTGAGGTGTAGGTCGCCAAAGTTACCCTGAAATCAGAGTTCGCTTGAAGCAAAGTAAGTTTTACGGTGCGATCATCAACTTTTGTGACACCCGCTGGATTAAGGAACGGACGCAATGACTTTGAGTGAACTGCTTTTGGATCACTCAATCGTTGCCACGAATAGACCAAGTCGTCGCCATTCAATGTCTTTCCGTCGTGGAACTCGATCCCCTTCTTAACGCGAATTATCCAATTAACTCCATCGGTGGTTGTCACTTCTTCTGCGAGGCCGTCTGCGTATGTCGGCTGAAAACTCTCGTCGTAGGTCATTAAAGTTTCAAATCCAACGTTAAGTCGAACAATGTCTGGGATCGAAACTATCCAATGCGCATCTAGTCGGTCTTTGATGTCACCAACAACACCAACTCGTAAGGAGCCGCCCTTCTTGATCGCCGAAGCGCGACCCATCGCATTCAACGGCGACGCACCGATGGTCGAAACAACACCGCCCATAATTGCTAAGGCTCCTGCCCCACGCAATAAATCACGACGCGAGACCTCGCCTAAATTGATATTCCCTTGGTTATCGAAAATTTCCATAAACCCCCCATTTGCGAGTCGCCCCCATTGACAACTACTAGACGAAACATAACATAGATCTCGACTACGATTTTCAACATTCGCTATTGGAGTATCCTCACAACATGGCAGGTGATTCAGGTTCGGATGCGGCGGATTCGATAGATCTGGCTGATGCTTACGCAGTAAAGACTCCAGAAGATAGCCGACGCCTATATCGGCAATGGGCAAAGACCTATAACGAGACATTCATCGAAGCAAATAGCTACATCTACCCTCGTGCAGTCGCCGAATTATTTGCCGAGCATGTACCACAGTCAATCTCTCTAAAGATTGTTGATGTGGGCTGTGGTACCGGCGCCGTTGGGAGTATTCTTTCGAGCCTTCGCCCCGAATGCGCGATTGATGGTTACGACATTTCGCCTGAAATGCTGACACAAGCTTCGCTATTGAAACGCCCCGACCACTCTGCTGTTTATCGAAACCTGGTCGAAGTTGACTTGACGGAGCAATTACCAGTGCAGAAATTTGACGCAATGACAAGTTCCGGAACTTTCACTCACGGTCATCTCGGTCCTAAAACTTTTCTGGCACTAATCGATCTCGTTGTCCAAGACGGCTGGTTCGTGATCGGTGTTAATGCCGAACATTTTGAATCTCGTGGGTTTGCTAATGCGATTGATGGTGCTGTTTTGGCAGACCGGATCACAGTGCCACTTATTGAGTTAGTGGATGTTTACGCTCCCGGTAGTCCACACCACGGCGACCAGGCAAAAGTCTGTATCTTTCGCCGCAAAATTTAAGTAGCTTCGCGGCAAATTCGGCGTAATTAAATCAAACGTCAAACCTAGACACCACCTTGACAGAGCACCAAAGCCACTCCACAAATAACAATTACACAAAGTGACTTGCCTTGAGATTAGTAGGTGGTTTCAACTAATCTGTTCAAATGCGTGATTACACAGTTGGTGGAGCAAGTTCAATAACAGCAGCCGAACACGGACTCGTTGATGCCGATTGCTACAAACCAAAGATTGATCGCGAACTGATGAAGCAGTTGATGGCTCGCACCAACGGTCTCGCCGCTGCGCACATCGCGAGTTGGTTTATCGCACTCGGATTTTTCGGCTGGCTGGCACACATTAGTTGGGGCACTTGGTGGGCAGTACCAAGTTTTGCGATTTATGGAGTGCTCTACGGTTCTATGAGTGATTCTCGGTGGCATGAAACTGGGCACCGAACAGCTTTTCGTAGCAAATGGATGAACGATGTTATTTATTACATTGCGTGTTTTATGATTTTCCGTGAGCCCGAGACTTGGCGTTGGAGTCATGCTCGACATCACTCCGACACAATTATTGTTGGTCGAGACGCCGAGATCGCCTTCAAACGCAATGTTCCGATCTATAAATACGTGCTTGAGTTATTTGGAATCACCGCTGTAACAAACGAATTCAAACAATGGATTAAAAATGCTTCCGGAAAAATTACTGACAATCAAAA